>JAUVYZ010000002.1 GCA_030602845.1 Phycisphaerae bacterium
CCTCGTAGAGCTTCTCACTGCCGGTTCCGCCCATCAGCAGGTTTTTCGCACCGCAGGCGTCGCAATTGTCGATGAGTTTCCTGAGGCCCTCGATGCCCGCCTTGAGTGACTTCGCAACCGGGATATCGCCGCCGTATACCGAGAGGACTGCCAGGCCGCGCTTCTTCACCTCTTCGCCGACCCGCTCGGCCTCTTCGAGCGTGGTCGAGACCGAAATAACCAGCCTCGTCTTCGACTTGGTAGTCATTAGTCCCGCGTACTTGAAACCCGCCTCCGCGATAGCATCGAGCGCCACGCGGTAATCCTGCCGGTCCCAGGTACGCGTGTAGCAGCCAATCTGCCACAGGCCACCCCTTCCAGGTCCCTTCCTGGCAGCTGCTGGTGATGCTGCAACACAGCAAGCCCCAAGACCCACCGCCCCGAGCTTCAGGGTCCGGCCCAAAAAGCGCCGGCGGGAAAGTTGGTCAAAAGAATTCATCCGCATTTTCTCCTTGTTCATCAGGCCCCTCACAGGGGGGCGGGATTCATCACAGAGGTATTGCTTCTGATAGCCTACCTCTCACGAATCTCACGTTTCTCAGAATCATAAATCATTCTGCGGCCGGTGTCGTATGACCGCATCGCCATTATGCAAGCCACCGCATGCTGGTAGCCGGCGTCGATTGAGGCGTTCGGCGTCTTACGGGTGCGAAGGCACTGAAGCCAATCGAGGAAGTGGTCCGGCCGCGGGACATCCTTAACGGGATTTTTGCCACGAATGGGGCCTTTCTTGCGGGAGTTCGCGCCTTCAGCCGTCAGAATCGGCGCGGTCCAATTCACCATATCCAGCACGCCCGCGTCGCCGAACATCTTGAAGCTGTTTCCGCTGCCGTTGCCGAAGTTCGTCGAGTAGCTGACCATAAAGCCCTCGGGGTAAATCCACAGGGCCTGGACGTGGTCGGGGCAGGTGAACTTGTGCTCGTCTTTCCACGTGAACGTGCCGCCCAGACACACGCAGCTCGTGGGGAACTTCGCACCCGTGATGTAGTGCACTAAGTCGATGAAGTGACTGCCCAGCCCGGGAACCGACCCGTCGGAGAACTCCCGGTAGCCGTACCAGCCCGAGTACAGCACCGGGTCGAACCGGCGCATCGGGCGGTCCATCAGGAACTCCTTGAAGTCCACATCCTTTTCCTTGATGTCCTTCACATACGAATACCAGTAAGGCCGTTCGCCGTTGCGGCACTGCTCGATCCGCCCCACCGTGCCGAGGATGCCCGTCTTGTAGAGTTCGCGACAGCCGGTGAAGCTGGGAAAGCTTCGCAACTGAGTGCCGATCTGAACGACCGTCCCGGCCTTTTTGACGGCGCCGCAGGCGGTCTTAAGTCTATCGAGTCTCATTGCCAGCGGCTTCTCACAGTAGGCGTCCTTGCCGGCGTTGGCGGCGGCTTCGAGGTGAGTGGTGTGCTGGTGGTCGCACGAGGCAATCATAACGGCGTCCACATCCTTTAGCGCCAGCAGGTCACGGTACGATGAGAACTGCCGCGCATCGCGGCCGTACCATTCCTTTACCTTCGCGGCGGCGGCTTCCCGACGCAGCCGCCACGGGTCACACACAGCCGTGATTTCGATGTTCTGACTTTTGGCGTGTTTGTGCACGCCGGGCATATGGACGCCGAGGCCGCGGCCGCCGCAACCGATAATGCCGATCGAAATCCGGTCATTGGCCCCGATGACACGGGAATAACTCGTTGCGGACAGGGCCAACGCGGCGCTGCCGGCCGCAGCGGCCTTCAGGAACTTCCGGCGAGAGCAAGAGTTTTCCATCGCAAATCCTCCGAAAAAGGTTTATAGTCCCCATATGTAAGTATGGGGTCTGTCCTCGCTCAGCTACGCAACCGAGCTCTATTTCTGCCCCCCCCAAAACGCAAAAAAATGCGTTTGGCGAACCCCTGGCATTATACCAAACAGGCCTTGAACATACAATTATTTCAAGATTTATGGATTGAAGTCCGGCAATTTGCCGGACTCACCGTGCTACGGCAGGCTCCGCCCTGAGGAGCCGCCTAAAATGTGAAAATCATACCTAAACTAACTTGCATTACCCTGGTGGAACGGGTAAAATTTGCAGACGGGCTTCGCAAAACTCAAAAATAAGTTACGGAGCGAAAGGGGTGACGAACTATGAAGTCACGAATCAGCCGCCGGGCTTTTCTTAAAAGCACCGCTCTTGGCGGAGTGGGCCTGTTAATTCTCAAAAACAGCCGCGCAGCTTTCAGTTATGAAGCAAACGAAAAGCTTAATATCGCGCTTATTGGGGTCGGTGGGCGCGGCAGGTGGTTTGTGAGCACCATTCCGAAATTGGGCACGAACGTCGTGGCGATGTGCGACGTCAACGAACGAAAAGCCAGTTTATCATTCAAAGACCTCCCGAAAGCCAAAAAGTTCTATGACTTCCGCAAGATGCTCGGCGAAATGGACAACCAGATTGACGCGGTCATCATTGCCACGCCCGACCACACGCACGCCGCCGCCTCATCTATGGCGATGAAGATGGGTAAGCACGTCTTTTGCGAAAAGCCGCTAACGCACAATCTGCACGAAGCGCGTGTCCTTCGGGAAACAGCGGCAGAATGTAAGGTGGCGACACAGATGGGTAATCAAGGTACGTCCAGTGAGGCATTCCGCAGAGCCGTCGAACTTGTCCAGGCCGGTGTCCTTGGCGAAGTCCAGGAGGTACACGCCTGGAACACCGGTGGAGGACCAGGCAAAAGACCGTATCCCAGCAAGATCCACACATTGCCGGATTATCTGAAGTGGGACCTGTGGCTCGGACCGGCGGCGTACCGGCCATACAATTCCCGCTGGCTCAACGGATGGCACGGCTGGCGCGACTTCGGGACGTGTCAATTGGGCAACTGGGCCTCTCACACTATGAATTTGCCTTTCAAAGCCTTGAAACTCGATTCACTCTGGAAAGCCGACACTTCAATTTCTGCCAAGCGTTCGATTCAGTTGCAAGCGGAAGTATCCGGCTTCCACAAGGCGACATTTCCAAAGTGGGAAATCATCCGCTATGACTTCCCTGCGCGTGGTAACATGCCGCCGGTCAGGATAAATTGGTACAATGGCGCCGGCCGTGCACCCGGACCTCGCGACCAGATAGAAGAGATGATGGGCCGACGATTGGACTGGGGTGACGCCGGTGAAAAGAAATGGCGGGACCATGCCGGCTGCCTCCTCGTGGGCACAAAGGGCATGATACACTCTACAGGGCACAATATGTCCTTTACCCTGCTTCCTGAAGACAAGTTCAAGGACTTCGAAAGGCCGGCCCCTTCTTTGCCCCGTTCACGAGGCCACGAGCGTGAGTGGCTCGATGCCTGCAAAGGTGGCCCGCCTGCAATGTCTAACTTTGACTATGCCGGCCCTCTGACGCAGTTTGTCCTTCTGGGCAATGTCGCCACCTTGTTTGAACAGAAAATCGAGTTCGACCCACTTGCCATGAAAATAGTAAATGTTGCCGAAGCAAACAAAGCTCTTAGCCGTGAATATCGACAGGGCTGGTTGTTATAAGCGGCAATTATAAAAAGGAGATTGCAATTATGTTAAATAAATGTCCCTTTAGGGCTGTTTTCCTGGTGGTGGTAATGCTGGTATTGCCTACGCTTGTTACAGCACAGGTTACCAAACAGCAAGCAGAGCAAATAAGAGAGGCAGCGCCCAAGAAGGCCCGCGTGAGACCGAAAAAACATCGTCGCGTGCTCATCTGGAACACGCCGTTTATGGAAAAGTCTCCCCATAAAGGTTACTCAATCCCGCAAGCAGAATATGCGATGAAGCTCCTTGGTGAAAGGACCAGCGCATTCGAGCCGGTCGTCAGTGACGATGTGGCGATGTACCTGCCGCAGAATCTCAAGCAGTTCGACGCCATTATTATGAATAACAGCAACGGCCCATGGATTCGACCAACCGATGAGGATATGGAAAAGCTCAAAAAGTACGGACCGAGTAAGGACGCTGTTGAACAACTACTGCGCCGCAGCCTGCTTGAATGGGTCTCCAATGGCGGTGGAATCGTGGCCTATCATCACGCAGTCGGCGGTAATACCCACTGGCCCCAGTTCCATGAGATGCTCGGCGCCGCTTACTGGGGACATCCCTGGCACGAGGAAGTCGGCGTCAAACTGAATGAGCCGAAGCACCCGCTGCTGGCTGCCTTCGAAGGCAAAAACTTCCGCCTTACCGAGGAGATATTTCAATTTCGCGAGCCGTACTCCCGGGAGAAAGTCCGAGTGCTTTTGTCACTGGACACCAAGACAACCAATATGACCGTGCAGTGGATACACCGCAAGGACAACGATTTCGCCCTGGCCTGGGTGCGGCGGTACGGGAAAGGCCGCGTTTTTTACTGTGCGTTCGGCCATCGCACCGAGATATGGTGGAACCCGACGATACTGCGGTTCTATCTGGACGGCATCCAGTTTGTGATGGGTGATTTGCCTGCCGATACCACACCAAGTGCCGAAGTCGAGCCCAAGGTCGAGCCCGGCTTCAAGAGTCTGTTTAACGGCAAAGACCTTTCCGGCTGGAAGGGCAATCCCAGGATTTGGTCTGTCAAAGATGGCAGCATCACTGGACAAACCACTGAGCAAAATCGCATTTCGGAAAATAACTTTCTCATCTGGACCGGTGGCGACGTAACGGACTTCGAATTGCGCTTGAAGTTCCGAATCGAGAACGGCAATTCGGGCATTTATTTCCGGAGCGAGGAACGAACAGGCATGCACCCGGAACCTTTAGTAGGACCCCAGGCGGACTTTTCTGCCGACAACCGCTGGACAGGAGTGGTTATCGAGTACACTCGGCGGGGGATATTAGCCGAGCGCGGCCAGAAAGTTGAAATTGATAACAAGGGCAATATTAAAGTCATCGGCACCGTGGGAGACGCTAAGGAACTCCTCAAATATGTCAAGCCAAAGCAGTGGAACGATTACACCGTAATCGCCAACCGCGGGCATATCGTATTGAAGATAAATGATGTGGTTATGTGTGAGATTGACGATAACGACCCCAGGCGTGTGCCCACCGGCAAGCTCGCGCTGCAGGTACACCAGGGGCCGCCAATGCTCGTGCAGTTCAAGGACATACGTTTGCGCCAGTTCTGAAAAAAGGACCAACTATGGCAACCAGAGAGAAAGTGAAGATACCGAAAGATAATACCATAAGCCGAAGAGCCTTTCTTCGCGGAGCTGTAAGCACATTGGCGTTTCCATACGTTATTTCGTCGTCTGCGATGGGCAAAGCCGGCACGATAGCGCCGAGCAACCGGATTACTATGGGCTGCATCGGGGTGGGCGGCTGGAGGCCGGGCGGCCAGGGCACAAGTGACTTGCACGGTTTCTTAGGCAGAGACGGCGTACAGGTTATTGCCGTTTGTGATGTTGATACCGTTCATCGCAATCGAGCCCGTGATATTGTCAACGAGAAGTACGGCAACAAGGATTGTTCCACATACAATGATTTCCGTGAGCTGCTTGCTCGCGACGATATCGATGCGGTCTCAATAGTGCTTCCGGACCATTGGCATGCTATCCCCGCCGTCATTGCGGCCCGGGCCGGCAAGGATATCTTTTCGCAAAAGCCATTGGCTTACAGTATCGCGGAGGGCCGGGCGATTTGCGATGCCGTGAAAAGATATGGCGTGGTATGGCAAACCGGCAACAGCATGCGTTCGTCACGAAATGTGCGTTTTGTCTGTGAATTAGTGCGCAATGGGCGAATCGGCAAGGTGCACACTGTGAAGGTGGGCCTACCTAATGTCAACAGAGTTGCTGACAATGGGAACAGGATTCGCAGGGAAACAAAACCTACGGCGGTGCCCGAAAGTTTTGATTATGATATGTGGTTGGGTCCGGCGCCGTGGGCGCCTTACAGTCCCGGCCGATGCCACTGGAATTTCCGCTGGGTCAGCGATTACTCCGGCGGACAGATAACCGACTGGGCCGGCCACTATTGCGATGTTGCCCAATGGGGCATGGGTACGGAGCTGACCGGGCCTATCGAAATCGAAGGCAAGGGCGTTTTCCCTGCCGGCAGTCTCTTTGATACAGTTGAAAATTATCGTTTTGTTTGCAAGTATGCCGAAGGCTTCACAATGATTGTGGCCGGGCGCTTCAAGGATGGCGTACGGTTCGAGGGCAGCGATGGATGGGTCTTTGTAAGTGCCCAAGGAATCGACGCACATCCGAAATCCCTTCTGGACTCGGCCATCGGTGCAGACGAGATTCATCTTTATAAGAGTAATGACCACAAAGGAAACTTTCTTGATTGCATTCGCACGCGTTCGGAGACGGTCTCGCCTGCCAGGGTCGCGCAGCGTTCTGTTTCCCTCGGCCACCTGGGTCTAATTGCCATAAGGTTGGGATGCAAGCTCAAATGGAATCCCAGGAAGGAACTATTTGTCGGAGATTGCGAAGCTAACCGTTTGTTATCACGGCCGATGCGCAGCCCCTGGCATTTATAAAATTGTGGACTCAGCGACATGGCTAAGCAGGTTTACCCCTGCTTGTAGCTAACAGGCGCTTAAATGGGAAACTCGCTTTTACGAAAGGAGAAATGATGAAAATGGCAAAATTATTGATTCCATCAGCGCTTCTATGCCTCTTGGCGCTCTCTTCGGCTCTTGGCGCTCAAAAGGTATATGACGTGCGTGACTACGGCGCTAAAAGCGATGGCAAAACCCTCTGCACCAAATCGATTCAGGCGGCCATCGACAAGTGTGCCGCCGATGGTGGCGGAACCGTTTACCTGCCGCCCGGAACCTGGCTGTCCGGCACCATTTATATGGAAAGCCACGTAACGCTCCTGCTCGATTCAGGCAGCACCCTACTGGGCAGCCGGAACAAGGAAGATTACGCCCACGCCCACAAACCTCCCGGCGACAGCTCGAAAGGGCAAAGCTTTAGCTATTGGAGTCTTATTGCAGGCTCGAATCTTCAGCACGTCGCCATAAGGGGACGAGGCACAATCGACGGCCAGGGCTCCGCGTTTCGCTGGAAAGGAGCAAGCAGACCAAAGGGAATCTATCTGGAAAATTGCCGTGATGTCCTTATCGAAGGCGTCAGGATGCGAAACGCCGGAAGCTGGATGCAGCATTACCGCAACTGCGACCGAGTCACCATACGAGGCATCAGCGTATTTAACCACGCCGCATATAACAATGACGGCCTGAACATCGACAGTTGTCGGGACGTATCAATTTCAGGATGCACGGTGGATTCGGACGATGATGCCATCGTCCTAAAAAGTCTATCGCTCCGCCCTTGTGAGAACGTTACGATTGCCAACTGCATAATCAGCAGCCATTGCAATGCAATTAAGATGGGCACCGAATCCGGCGGCGGCTTCCGGAATATCACGATTACAAATTGCACAATTTGCTCTCCCCGCTATTCCAAAGTCACCTACGGCAGGCAAAGAGGTCTCGCGGGCCTCGCTCTTGAGATTGTCGATGGTGGACATCTGGACCGCGTCGCGATTTCCAACATCGTGATGAAAGGAATCAGCGTCCCAATTTTCATGCGTCTCGGCAACAGGGCGCGGCAATACGACAAAGACAAGCCTAAGCCGGGCGTCGGAACATTTCGAAATGTCGTCGTAAGCAACATCGTGGCGACCGGCACCTCCAACATCGGCTGCTCAATCACCGGCCTGCCGGGCCATCCTATTGAGAATGTTTCCCTCAATAATATCCAGTTGGGCTTCGAGGGAGGAGGAACCAGAGAAGATGCCTCAAAGAAAGTTCCTCAGAAAGAGAAAAGTTATCCGGAGAGCACAATGTTTGGTGTGCTTCCGGCGTATGGGTTCTATTGCCGTAATGTCAAAGGGTTAAAATTTACCAATGTCTCGCTGCAAACAACCGCCGCTGACCAGCGTCACGCACTCGTATGCGAAGATGTAGAAGATGCGCTTATCGATGCCCTCGATGCCCCGTTCGCCCCTGGTGCCTGCGCGGTCATTCGGCTGAATAACGCCAGAGGGATTTTTGTTCGCGGGTGCAGGCCAAAGGCAGGCACGGATTTGTTCCTTAATCTGCAGGGGCCGCAAAGCGAACGGGTAGTGCTTATGGCCAACGACCTGAGCACCGTCGGTACGATTGCGAAGATGGCCCCTGATGTCCCGAAGACAGCCCTGGTTCAACGGGCCAACTACCCTGCCGAAGAATAACGCTTTGCCTGCACTCCTGCGCTTTCCTGCGAAAGCAAGAGCAGAGACACAGGTGCAAGAGACTCAAGGCCCCCACTCTCGTCTTCGACAAGAAGAAGTGGAGGCCCTGACACTTACTACAGAATGAATACCCGTGTTTATCAGAGTTTGGCGCCGCGGGCTATGAGGATACCTTGCAGCTCTTTAAGAGGCCGCAATGATAAATCCGAGCTCAGTCCTTCTGCTGCCAATATCTCGTCACAGACAGCCGGAGTAGGATTTTGCGATAGCTTATCAAGGTAAGTGACGCGATTGTCCTTCCTGGCCGTGGCCGCTATTGCCTCTGCCAGAGCCAGTTGCCTTATAACCGGATGCGGGTCCTCAAGCGCGCCGACGGCGGTAGCCAACACCTTTTCCTTTTTCAGATTCGCAAGCCGGGCAAGAACTGCTCTTCTGACTTTCCAATCGCTGTCCTTTCTCAGTAGAGAAATCAAATACTGGATGTCCTTATCGTTGCCCCCGTCAAAGAGCGCTTCTGCAAGAGCAACTCTCAGGACTGCATAGGAGCGAGCAGAGATTTTCTTGTCCTTTAATAGCCTTCGCACCACGACATAGAAATCATCCTTCGGTTTATAGTCCCGCAGATGCTGCACTACTGTGGTCAGCAGCTCCGGCCTATCAAGGAACGATTCTTTGCTCAGCACATTGTTGAGAAGATACGAAGCTGCCTTTTTGTAGCCGACAAGCACAGAAACAGCCAGCGTCTGCACATCCTTATCACTGTCGGAAGCGAGTTTAAGAATGTGTGGATATGCATCGTCTTTCTGATATCCGGTTAGCGCTTTCAAAGCTATAAGACTGATTGCTTTTTTGAGGTTGTACTTTCCTTTGCTTGTGGATGCTGGATAATCCTTATCTAACGACTGGACGAAGATTTTCTGGACTTTTGTTTTCACGGTCGGCTCTGCCTCAGCCAGCCTGCTAAGCCCCAGGCCTGCCTCCAATACGGCAAAATACTGCTGTTCGAAATCGGCCTTAAGCAGGATATTTGAGAGCTTGGGAATAAGGCGGTTAATCTTGCGCGCCTCTGTCCCGGCCTTTATAGCCAAAGCAGCAACTCTCTGGTCCTTATCACTTACAAGCATTGTAATCAGACGCCTGGCCCCTTTTCCCAGCTTCTTATCCGCCAACGCATGGGCGGTCAGCATACGAACAGAAGCATCCTTATCTTTAGCAGTCTTCCTTAGAATATCCAGGGGAACCGGTCGTTTAAGAGTATAGACAGCTAACAGTGCCTGATAGCGGATGTGTCCGTTCTCGCCCTCGGTGGCCAGCTTTATCGCCTTGGCGATATGTACTTTATCAATCTTTACCTTTTGCTGAGATAGCGTAGCTAACAGGTTTAATCCGACTGCTACCTCATTTGCATCCTTGCTGCTCAAGAGTTTTTGTAGTGTCTGATTTGCCTTCTCCTCATCTACCTTTTGACCATAATAGATTTGGTTGAGAGTGTTATATAGAGCTTTATCCTTACTTGACAAACCTTTATAGCCTTCCTGTAGATATTCGCTTTCTTTTTTATCTCCTAAGAGCGAGAGGCCAAATCCATCTTTCCTGGCCCCTGAAGGCAAATACGGCCTTCCGTAAAAGCGTGAAGTTGAACGCGTCTCTGCTGATGTTGCCACTTGTCCACTATATAGCATAGTTCCAGCCATTGGGGCCAAACGACGTCTAAGGAAAATCTGGGGTGTACCCACGAACATCGGCCGACGGCCGGATTCAGGGTAGGATTCCATCGCGTCCACAGCCACTCCCCTTACATAGTCTCCCGGATACAAGCTTGGCGGGCCGAAAACGCCGGTAAAGCTTACTCCCTCAGGCATCGGTACAGGAATGGCAATGGTCCTGGGAAGTGTGGTGTCGCTGCCTTCTGGAATGACCTCATCAACAGCTACAAAAGAGGTATACTGCGACATCAGATTATACTCCAGGGCAAGATTGGTTACCTCTTCCTCAATACTTGCCTTCCTGCCGCCAAGTCGCTCCAGCATCAGGTATTTGATCTTCTCTCTGGCCCAAACGGATGCTAACGAGCCGTTATCCGGATTCCAATCCGGAAGTGAAACGCTTATCCTTTCCTCATAAGGCAGACCGTCAATCCTGCCTCTGAGAGTTACAACCGCCGCCCCCCCAACCTCATAACGGGCAAAGAGGATAAGCGGCTGGGCTGAATAAAGGTCAGGAATGGGGTCAGGATAGACATCGGTAACACGGAGCCCGCCCCAATTTATCTCGACATCGGTAAGATAAGGCTTGGAAATCCGGGAAAGCATATCCGTTATCACCGGCTGTGCGTCCTGGTCCTGTCGAATATATTGGGCCGTGCCGTGACCAAGCTGGGCCATCCGCTCCAACAGGGAGCGGTTGGGTGAAGAGCCAACACCGAAGGAGAAAAGCCGGGCGTTACCTACTTTTTCTTTTACCGCTGCAAGAATCTGATTGTCATTGCCAATGAAGCCGTCGGTCATAAAAAAGACAATCCGCTGACGCTCAGGTACGCGCGGATAGTCAAGGCAGGCCTTAATGCCTTCAATCATCATCGTGCCGCCGCTTCCGTAGAGCGCTTGAATATAATCCAGCGCCTCTTCCTTATGAACGCGAGTAGCAGGAACCGGCTTAGGCGAAAACGCACTGGCATTTGATGAGAAACGGATTATCTGGAAGGTATCATCAGGACTAATCCCCTGAATACAATGATACATCGCCTCTTTGACCTTCTGGATAGGATAGCCGCTCATCGAGCCGGAGCAATCCACTACAAAGAATATCTCCTTGGGCTCGATATTCTGGGTCACACTTTCCAGGCTCGGCTGAATCATCAGTATCAGATACCCCCCCTGCTGAGAATAATGCGTAAGATAGGCGCTGCGCGGTTGCTCCTCAGCAACGGTGTATTCAAGGACGAAGTCCTTATTGGGAATGCTATCCTTCGGCTCCATATTCACTGTCGCCCTTCCTATGCCTTCCTCCACCACGAGCAAATCGTGTGATTTCGAATGCAAATCCTCAATCGACAGGCCCGCATCCAGCTTGACAATAAGGCTGATGTCGTGTCCGCTTCTTCGGCCGGGTTTGAGCACAGGCGGGGTAATGCGGGAGGCATCTGGTACCGTATCTGTATCCGGTGACCAACCGGTGCCCTGTTTCCCCGTCGGGCCGCCCGGGATGAATCGCGGGCCAACGACCATTGGAAAAACATATCTATATACACCGCGGTCGTATTTAAGCGCCTGCACATAACGAATAGTAATCACAATCTCTTCGCCCGGCTGGATGTTCGCCACCGACTGCGTAAAGATATTCGGCCTCTCTTGTTCCAAAAGCGCCGTGCGCTTGCCGGCGGCACGGGCCTGTTCATAAATCTGCCTGGCCACCCTGCGTTTATGAATCTCACCGTAGATATTGCGTTTGCCCACCACCATTATCATCTCGTTCACAGCCGAATTTTCCGGCAGTGGAAAAACATAGACCGCCTCAATCTTCTCTTCGTGAGGGTTGTGGAAATGCTGTTTTACCTCCACCTGGGCCAGGAATCCCGAAATCTCCGCATAAACAGATGTGTGTTTAAGTGGAAACTCAAGAATCACCTCGCCGTCCTCATTCACCGCCCTCAACGTACCTTGACCCAGCCCATCCGATGGGCGGGGTTGAGTTACCTGAGCCGGTTCCGGCAAGGTAACCTCTGCCAGGTCTTCGCTCCAGGCGTGCGAGATGAAAGCGACTGCCAACAAAATAGTCCCTATCCCTATCAGTCTCATCTTTTTTGTCATGCGATTTTTCATTTTTTTCTCCTATAAAAGTTTGATTGCGACTAACTCTGGTTTCAAATTACAGCTTAAACAAAGCCATCTACATATTTAGACGTCTCAGCCGTCCAAAGGTTGACAACAGCGGAAGAATTTTGTCGGCCTTTTCGTTCATCCTGCCCTAAGTGCATTTACAAAAAATACTTACGAAATGTAAAAGTTGTGTAAAAATAACGAGCCGGCTTTTTCTGCTACCGGTTTCTATAAGATATTATGCGCACGGAAAGCAGACTACTCACACATTCGCCTGCCCTTTGCGGCATTGCGAATGACTTAAGGCCTGAAGTCGCCGGGAACGTCTAATCCGATAGCTCAAGTTCGCTCAGTGGATACCAGCCGTCCTTCGCGCGTCCCTTGATGCCGAGCCGCACTACGGGCTGGGATGTCTTTTCTCCAACGACGCCGATTGCCAAACGGAATGTGCCCGCCGATATATCAACCGGCAGGACCACACGGTCAACAACCTCAACAATCTCACCCGGCGGCAGGTCCGCCGGCTCTTTGAAGAACTCCGGGGTGAACGTGTCAACTGAACCAGGCATCCACTTCTCGACCGTGAGCGTCCCGATGAGCGTCTTCGTGTAACCGCTCTTATTTGTGAGCCGATACGCCACCCGATACGGCCTGTAACAGGGCGCTGAACCAACGTTCTGCCACTTCATCGCTAACACAAGCGGCCCGCCTGCCCGTGCCCGTTTGGAATGTTTCAACTCTCTCAGCACGAGGCGATAGCCGAGCCGGCGAAGGAACCGTTCGACCTCCTGCCGCACGTGCTCACCCTCCGGCAGCGGGGCAGATTTGTTGTTCAGGTACGAGCCGTGCAGGGCAAGCGCGTAGTTGAAGATGAACCGCAGCGGCCACTCCTCCTTGACCCATCGGCGCATCTCCCAGCAGCTCTCCCACGCAACCGGGGCCGCCTTCCAAACATCGCCGATGCCTGCCTCCGTGACCAGCTTCGGATAAGCGTTATGCATGTGGCACCAAGTCTTCGAGAATCCGCCCATGTCGCCGAGGCAGTCCGCCCGCCATCCTGCGCCGCGCCGCGCGGCATAGGTCAGGCACTCGCCGCCCCCCACGAGCATAAGCAGAGCAGTCTGCCGGAAGGCAGCCAGGTAGGCGTCGATAATCTTCTTACGGTTCTCCATCGTCGGCATCTTGCCGGTCCTGGAACCGCTCATATGCCACTCGCCCCACCAGCCGACTGAGCCGAGGTCCACGTGGTCGATGTCCGCGTGACCGTCGTAGCGGGCCCCGAGCCGCTTAATAAAATCCAGGTGCCGCTCGAGCACCACCGTGTCGTCGAGGTCGGGAATCAGAAGCCCTTTCTGGTTCCCGTAGTCACAAACGAGTATCTTGCCGCCGACCTCCTTCAGCCAGGCCGGATGGTACGGCCGACCGGGCGTCGTGGAACAGCACATAAAGCGGAAGGCCAAGCGCTGGCCCGCCTCACGAGTCTCTTTCAGAATCTTGTCGAGGAACGCATAGTCTATCTTGCCCGGCTGCGGCTCCAGCGTGCCCCATCCCCAGCGGGCATAGTGAACGGTTGAGGGAATCCAAGCCGGAAGATTCTTATCCTTGTCGCGAGTCCGATGGAAGGTTTCCCACCCCATGCCCGGGTTGGACAGTAGCTCATCGGTTTCTTCCGGCACGACCGTCACGACTTCGGGTCTCCTGGTCTGCCATTTCCCCATAGTTGTACATGCGAAAAAAAACGAGAGCGTGCACCACAAAGCCACCGCAACGGGTGCATACTTTGTCAAGTCTTTCATGATAATCTCCCATAATCCCCCCGCATTTCTCAGATAATGTTTCCCCACGACCAACGTGGAGGCTCTTCGCTCCTATCGTACCAATAAGACGCACCTTTGCAACCCATAATCGGCTCTTTCAAGCACCATTACATCGGCACTGAGGGCAAAACAAAAAAAGCACCAAAGCCATACTGTTCAGTTGCCACAGCAGAATTTCTTTAGTACAATAAAGCATAAATTCTTGATATAATCTTCCCCCGCCCCAATTAAGCTTAGTGGCACGGGCTTGAAGCCCGTGAAAAACACGGCAAGATGGCCGTGCCACACAGAAAGGATAAGTGCTCATGAAGAAAAAAAACCAAATCTTTATAACGTGTGCCTCTCTTTTGGCAATTGTCTCCATCTTGTTGGCGGCCCGCTGCGGCGCATCGCGACGAGCAAGAGCCCGGCAGACGTCACCACAGCAAGAGGCCAGGAAGATCCTGGATGCCACAGGTGTCAAGGGCGGGCTGATCGTGCACCTTGGTTGTGGTGACGGAAAGTTGACGGCGGCCCTACGCATCAGTGACCGCTATACGGTTCATGGACTCGAAGCAGACCCGGCCAGGGTTGCCGAGGCGAGAAGCTATATCCAGGCGCAGGGAATCTACGGGCCCGTCTCTGTTGAGCGGTATTCGGGGTCGGTACTTCCCTACACGGATAACCTAATCAACCTGATTGTCGTCCAGGTGCCGGGCAAGGTCCCGATGGACGAGATGATGCGAGTACTGGCTCCCGGAGGAGTGGCCTGCGTTCAGCGCAACGGCAAGTGGGAAAAGACTGTCAAAGCCTGGCCCGACAATATTGACGAGTGGACGCATTTCCTTCATGATGCAAGTAACAACGCGGTTGCCAACGATTCTGTCGTTGGGCCGCCTCGAAGTCTCCAGTGGGTTGCGCCACCGCTGTGGCTTCGAAGCCATGAAACACCATCGGGGATTCAGGCGCCCGTCTCGGCCGCCGGCCGACTGTTCTACTTCTTCGACGAAGGACTCATCGGCATCACCGACAAGCGTCTGCCTGATCGTTGGTCGCTTGTTTGCCGAGACGCTTTCAATGGCAAACTGCTTTGGAAGCGGTCGCTCGAGGCCTGGGGCTGGCGCCAGTGGAGCCTCGAGAAATACCAGGGAAAAGACTGGACGACGTTACGCGGTAGACGAACCGATGTGCCTGCCGAAAACCAGCGTCGAATCGTCGCCGACGGTGACCGGCTCTATACGACACTCGCATACAGAGCTCCCATGTCTATCCTTGATGCGGCCACCGGCGAAACAATTGCCACGGTTAAGGAAACGCAGGGGACGAGTGAAATTCTGGTCAGTGACAGCATCGTTGTTGCCTATACCCGACAAATACCTCAAGCCAAAGGAAAGGGGGGGGCGGCCGGAGCGAGGCTGGTTGCTGTCCACGGCCGGACGTCAAAGGTGCTCTGGGACAAGCAGATCGGTCAGATCCGGCCTTTGGCATTGGCAATTGACAACGGACGCATCATCCATCTGAGCGGAAAAAACCTCGTTGCACGCGATTTGAAGGACGGCAATGAGCTGTGGAGGATTCAACCGAAGTTCACCACGCCGAAGACGCTGCTTACCGTCGACGACGTTATCGTCATGCAAGGTGGAAAGTCCGTCGCCGCTTATGATGCGACGGACGGCAAGTTGCTCTGGCAGAAGACCGTGCCGTCGATCGGCGGGGGCGAAGGAGACGACCTGTTCGTAATCGATGGATTGGTCTGGCGCGGGATGCTTAGCGCCGACGACAAGGGCAAGCCGGTACGCAAGAGCCCCAATGCCCTGGTCATCGGTTGGGACCTTCGCTCGGGCGAGGAGAAGAAGCGAATCTTCGTCAAGAACCTGCGAAGTCCGGAACATCACCACCGTTGCTATCGTAACAAGGCAACCATCCGGTATCTAATCAGTTCCTACGAAGGCGCTGAGTTCCTCGATTTCCAGGCAGATAACCATTCCCAGAATAACTGGATTCGCGGTGCCTGCAAGTTTGGGATGATGCCCTGCAACGGTATGCTGTACGTCCCACCGGACCAGTGTTTCTGTCAACCCGGCGGGAAGTTCCTGGGATACGCGGCTGTCAAGGCTGGACCGAACGTTTCACCGAAGGAGGTCGCGGATGAGAAGCGTCTGGAAAAAGGCCCGGCCTATAGAAAGGCCTTCGAGCCGGAATCTCCTTCGATCGGCAACTGGCCGACGTTTCGCCACGACCCGGCCCGAAGCGGTACCACGCCTGTCGGCGTGGCTCCTGACGTGTCGGTCGCTTGGAAAACCGATTTGGGCGGCACGCTGACGGCACCCGTGGCCTGGTTTGGCAAGGTATTCGTGGCCAAGTCGGACGCCCACACCGTGTACGCGCTCGACAGGGAAAGCGGCAAGGTCCTCTGGCACTTCACGGCCGGCGGGCGGATAGACTCGCCGCCGACGATCCAAGGCGGCATGGTCCTGTTCGGGTCGGCCGACGGCCGCGTCTATTGCCTTCGAGTATCCGACGGTGAGCTTGTGTGGCGATTCCTCGCGGCACCGAGCGACCGGCGCATGGCCTACTTCGACCAGGTCGAGTCAGTCTGGCCGGTCCACGGCAGCGTGCTGGTCGACAAGGGCGTGGCGTACTTCACGGCAGGACGCTCAACATATCTCGACGGCGGAATCCGCATCTATGGACTCGACGCGGTTAGTGGAAAGATTCTCCACAAGGGCCTGTTGGAAGGGCCGCATCGAAACGTGGACAAAGATCGCGACCTCGCCTTCTTCATCCCGGGGGCCAATTCGGACGTGCTCGTCAGTGAAGGCGGGTTCCTCTACATGCGTCAGAAGAAGATGACGCCCGAGTTGAAAGAGGTCGAAGTGCCGGTCCTCTCGAGCAAAGGCGCTCAGGATGTGGGCCTGCATATCTTCTCGACAGCCGGTCTGTTGGACGGCTCCTGGTACAACCGTACGTTCTGGATGTACTCGAAGCGATGGCCCGGCTTTCAGTTAGCGAACCAGGCCCCGAAGACCGGACAGCTTCTTGTGGTTGATGATAATAAGACTTACGCCGTCCGCACGTTCTCCCGCCGGAACGTACATAGCCCGATGTTCTTCCCGGGCAAGGAAGGTTATCTGCTGTTTGCCGACCTCAATACGAACGAGCCGCAAATAGTTGGTGAGGAAGGCTCCCGTGAGCCGGTCAAATGGTTACCTCAATCCGACTATTCACGCGCACGCGGTAATCAGGTACGAAAGCTCGAAAGCGAGGCCTTTGGACTGGACAAAATGATCGGCTATACGCGAGCGGAACCGCCGGTCTGGAAGCAGTGGCTGCCGGTTCGCATCCGAGCCATGGTGAAAGCAGGCGATACTTTGTTCGTGGCCGGCGCTCCGGATGTTTTTGATCCGAAAGACCCCTACGCCGCCTTCGAAGCGCGCAAAGGAGCCCAGGTTGTGGCCGTTTCGGCCAAGGATGGGAAGAAACTGTCTGAAACACCGCTTGAGTATCCCCCCGTCTTCGACGGGATGATTGCGGCCAACGGCCGGTTGTTCATCTCAACCCGAGACGGTCAAGTGCTGTGTATGGGCAAGAAGGATTGAATAGAAGGGAGGTTTCGTAATGACTGCACGAACAAAGATAAACTGGTTTGCCACGACGGTTGTTCTGGTATTGGTGTTGGTGGTCGCTCCTTGTGTCCCTAACGTGAAGCAACGTTCCTCCTCGGAACGCAAGCAAGCGGCGCAAATCCTGGACGCAAGTGGTATCAAAGGCGGTCTCGTCGTCCACATCGGCTGTGGGGACGGGCGTTTGACTGCTGCGCTGCGCGCAAATGACAGCTACCTGGTTCATGGCCTGGATACAGATGCGCGGACCGTGGAAAAAGCCCGCGAGCACATCCAGTCACTCAAGCTCTATGGCAAGGTGTCGGTCGACCGGTGGAGAGGCAAGCACCTTCCGTACATCGAGAATCTTGTCAACCTCCTCGTGTCTGAAGCCGGGATTGAAGTCCCGATGGACGAGGTGATGCGGGTCCTGGCTCCCAACGGCGTGGCGTACATCAAGAAGGGTGACGCGTGGACGAAGACCGTCAAGCCCCGGCCCGACAACATTGACGAGTGGACGCACTATATGCACGATCCCACCAACAACGCCGTCGCCCATGACACCGCGATCGGTCCGCTCAGGCATCTTCAATGGGAAGCCGGCCCCCGATACTCCCGTCACCACGAGTTTACCACCAGTGTGGCCGCCGTAGTCTCGGCGCAGGGTCGAATATTCTCCCTCATGGATATGGGCAGTCGTGCATCGATCCACATGCCGTCCAAATGGACGCTGACCGCACGCGATGCGTTCAACGGCATTACTCTTTGGCAGCGGCCCATCGAGTCATGGTTCAATCACCTCTGGCCCCTGAAAGACGGTCCCGCACAGCCTCCCCGGCGATTGGTTGCCGTCGGAGACTCTGTCTATGTTACGCTCGGTCTGGAGGCGCCGGTCAGCAGGCTGGACGCAGCCACCGGAGAGCTTTTGAAAACCTACGCAGGCACCGAATTTACCGAAGAGATACTATTGTCGGAAGGCACGCTGTTTCTCCTGAAAAACAGCGAGTCAATGAACCCGGCAGACTATTATCCCAAACTGATGGTATGCTGGGATGAAAAGAACCGGACGATGAAGAAGTCGGAAGGCTGGCTGCTCAAACCCGACAAACGCGCTGTCATCGCACTTGACGCCGATTCGGGCCGGACATTGTGGAAAACCGATTATCCGGTCGAACCGCTGACCCTAACGGTCGACGAAAGAAGCGTCTATTTCCACAACTGGAACGAGGTCGTATGTCTGGACCGAAAGACCAGCGAACAAAGGTGGCGGTCGGAACCTGTGGCCCAAAGGAAAAGTATGGGTTATGTCTACGGCCCGACGCTGGTAGCCTATGGTGACGTGGTGCTGTTTGCAGACGGCAGGCTGAAACGCAGAATCACCGCTCTTTCAAAAACCGACGGCAGGAAACTCTGGCAGGCCCCGCACTACGCCGCAGGTCACGCCGGTTCTCCGGAGGACCTGTTTGTGATCGACGGTCTGGTCTGGTGTGGAAAGATCGCCGGCGGACGGGACTCAGGCGTCTGTACGGGGCGCGATCCGAAAACCGGTGAGGTCAAGCGGGAATTTAGCGCGGACATCAATACTTACTGGTTCCACCATCGTTGCTATCGGGCAAAGGCCACCGACGAATACATACTCGCTTCCCGAACGGGAATAGAGTTCATTGACATCCGCACAAAGCAATGGGAGGCCCACCACTGGGTCCGCGGCGCCTGCTCATACGGCATCCTGCCCTGCAACGGATTAATATACGCCCCGCCAAGTCCGTGCGCGTGCTATCTGGAGACGAAAGTCCACGGCTTCTCCGCACTGGCGCCCGCGTCGCAGCGGATGTTCGGCCACGTTGCTCCCGCCGGCAAACGACTATTCAAGGGTCCGGCTTACGGCAAGAAGATAGACGTACGTGCCGAAGAAAGCGACTGGCCCATGTATCGACACGATGCAGGCCGCAGCGGAGCGACAACAACCAAAGTGAATACTCCGCTGTCTGAAAAATGGCAAGTGGACCTGGGCGGCGCGCTGACAAGCCCCGTGATTGCAGGCGGCAGGCTTTATGTTGCCTCGAAGGACGCACACACCCTCTACGCATTGAGTGCGGATCGCGGTGAGAAGGTTTGGACGTTTACCGCCGGGGCGGAGGTGGATTCACCGCCCACGGTCTATCGCGGTCGGGTGATCTTCGGCTCGGCTGACGGTTACGTGTACTGCCTCAGGGGCGCCGATGGCGCCCTGATCTGGCGATTCAGGGCCGCACCGCACGACGCAAGGCTCATATCCTACGGGCGTCTTCAGTCGGTCTGGCCGATCCACGGGTCGGTCCTGATACACAAAGGCGTCGTTTACTGCGTGGCGGGTCGGTCAACGTTCCTCGACGGAGGGCTGAGGTTCTGCCGTCTGGATGCGCTGACGGGACGCATACTCTCAGAAGGTGTTCTCGACGACCAGCAAAACCCTCAAAAGGACGTAAAAGTGCTGAACATGCCGGTAGCCCTGCCGGACATCCTCTCCTGCGACGGCAAGGCGGTTTACATGCGCGCCCAGGCCTTCGACCTCGATGGCAAGCGGATGCAGACCATCGATCCGACGACGGAGCCGTTCGAGCGGGCTACGCTTCAGTTGGGTCTCGATGCCCACCTGTTCAGTCCGACAGGCTTCCTCGACGACGACGCCTGGCATCGGTCCTACTGGCTTTACGGCCGGGCGTTTTCCTCGGGCTGCAACTGGTGGTACCGTGCCGGCCGATATGCGCCCGCCGGCAGGATGCTCGTCTTCGACGACGATCGTGTCTACGGTTTCGGACGCCGGCCGGCACTTTTCGTCTGGTCTCACGTCCTCGAAAACCATCTGTTTTGCGCCGACAAACAAGCCGCCCCCGACGCTATCGAACGAGTTAAAGCCTGGAGCAAAAAAGCCGGGCGTCCCGCCGTCTTTAACCGCCAATTCACACGACAGGCCGCCACGAAGGACCGTCTTGCCCCGAAACTGCACTGGTCCGTTACAGATACGCCTCTGCACGCACGGGCGATGGTCCTCGCCGGTGAGACGTTTTTCGTTGCCGGCCCGTCGGACGTATTGAATGAGGATGACGCCTTCAACCGCCCCGGCGATCCAAAGGTAAAGGCCAAAATACTTGCCCAGGACGCCGCCTACGAGGGAAAAAGCCCCGCCGTGCTCATGGCGGTTTCGGCGGCAAAAGGCAAAAAGCTGTTTCGACTCGATCTGCCCGCTCCACCCGTATGGGACGGCATGGCCGCCGCCAACAGACGACTGTATCTTGCGATGAAAAACGGCAAAGTTCTTTGTTTTGGAGAGAAAGAGTAGTTGGCCCCGGCCCTCCCTCCGTAAGGAGTCCCAAGGACGACTCGCTCAGTAAATCTACCTGACAAAATTAGGTCAGATTCTTCCAGGCACATCTGAAAGGAAAATTCTGACAGAGTCTCAGAGTTATACCGTTTATCTATGCAGCACCCTCACAATTCAACTATGCTCAAGCTTGACGAAACCCGGAGATACCTGATACAATACACAAATTGAAAAGAAAAGTTCACTTTCCACATATAACTATAGCTGCAACCATTGGAGCAATTAATATGAAGTATTTGGTCGGTTCCCGGTTTTATGCTTTATCGATTTCCCTTCTAATATTTTCCCTATCGGTCGTTGTGTATGCCGAACGTATATCGCCGGACAAGGCAGCTGCGGGAGAAGTTGTCGATATTGCCTCGTTCGGCAGGGTGATTTCAGGGGAACATTTTGTTGGTGTCGAATGGGATAATCCTCGTGATGTGCACGAAATTCGTATTGCCAATGTTAATGCGCAACTTGCCTCCGGCAATTTTGCCGGACTTCGCCTCGAATGGTGGGGGAGCGTCTGGCCGAGTAATGGCAGTGGCGGGTGGATGCGACTTGATGACCCGTGGAATGGAAAGTGGATACGAATTGATGCCAGGCCAAAGCTAAATAAGTCAGGCCAATACGTATTTAAATTTCCGCCATTGAGCAGCCAAGAATGGCACCGGGCGCTCAAGTCTAATCAGTATCCAAACAAGAAAGACCCCGTTTTTCGACGAACACTGAAAGTGCGGGTGATAGCCGACGATGAGGCCATACCAAATCGACTGCGCCTTTCCGTTTTGGGTAATTCACGCTGGAACGAAGCGAGTTTCGACATCGAAACTCGACACACACACAACGGGACAGTGACCGGCCGTATCGAAGTCACAAATGGGATATTACTGAGAATTCAAAGTTTGCCTGCACCACGCTCTCCTATGGAGTCCTCCGAAAGGAGTCCCAAGGACTTACGGACGACAGGCCTGCGCATCAAAGTTCGCTACGCTGACAATGAGGATTTGAATTCCAATGATATGACACGTGTTACCGTTCGCTTCGGGCAGGACACTTGCGCAACCGGTTTTTCATTTGTCCCTCAAGATGTACTAAAGAAAGGGGCCATACGGCTGCCCGACTTTTGCACGCTGGTCTCCGAGACCTCGCGCGGTGTGACTCTCGCTAACGAACCGCCCCGGCCTGTTCGAAAACGCCTCAGGGAGCGCCCGGAGATGACCCGCGCAGCAGCGATGGCAGGTATTCCCCGGCTGTCACCTGCGCGGTGGGTTCCGCTCGGGGTGCCGTCGGCGCGGCAGGAGTTTTTTGTCGGGTCTAACGGAGACTGGATGCTCTCCGCTCTGAGTCTGAACACTGATAAAGGCCGGGATGCTAAACGCTGGGTATTCAAGAAAGACTTCGGAAAGGAACGCCAGTGGGACAAGTTCTTTGCTATGCTCGATACGCGCATGCAGCCGAAATTTGACGGCGGTGACCGGGAAAAGACACGCCGGTATCTTGAGGACGGACACCTGCCGTTGATTAATGTCGAATGGTACAGCGGCCCTGTTCATTATCATCACGCTCTGATAGCGACTATTCTGGCGGGTGACTATGGAGACGATGTCTCACGCCGAGGTGACGAGACCGTTGTGCTGCTGAGCAAGCTTCAGGTAACTAACACGAGCAACACGCCACAGTTGGCCACCCTGAATCTCAGATACTCGATTAATGTCCCGCTCGTCCGCAACGACGATGGGATTATCGCCGTGCGGTCCACCGACCGTGATGCGGCCTCCGAAGGACTGTTTGCTCTGCGCGGACAGATATCGATGGACAAGCCCACGGGCGGAGGAGCCGCCGGCTGGACGAGGCAACCTCGCACTAATCCGGAATCGCCCGATATTCTTCGCTGGCAAGCCACCTTGAAGCCAAAAGAGGAACGTTCGATTTATTTCAAAACTCCATTCGTTGAACTGCTGGACGCCGAGGAATTAGCTCGTCTAAAAGCAATCAGCTTTGAGAAAGAAGTTCCGCGTGTCCTGGACTACTGGCGAAAACGGCTCGCACAGGGCATGCAAATCGCCGTACCAGATGAAGCCCTCAACAACTTCTATAAAGCCAATCTTTGGCACAATGTCATCACCACCGACCGCGACCCCCTGACCGGCCTTTACAATCAAGGAGTCGCGACCGTACGCTACCGGGTCTTTGCAAATGAAACGTCTATGGTCGCCAGGTCGATGGACATGCGAGGCGAGCACACCGAAGCACAGCGTTTCCTTGAGCCAATGCTGTTCTATCAGAGCAAGGAACCTTTGAAAGGTCGGTTCTCCACCAAACAGGGTGTTTTCCACGGCGCCGGCGACTACACACACGGTGAGTACGCAATGAACCACGGCTTCGTGTTATGGGCAGTGGCGGACCATTACCTCATGACACGAGACCGAGCATATTTAGAACGTGTCGCGCCGAAATTGGTCAAGGGCTGCGACTTTCTCATTTCCGAACGGAGCTCAACGATGGGTGCTAACGGCTCGGCCCGCTCGCCTACATATGGCCTTTCGCCGGCCTCCTCTCTCGAGGACGTCGTAGAGTACCAATATTGGTTCGCAACGAATGCTTATTTTTATCTGGGAATGAAACGAGTCGCCCAAGCATTAGCAGACATAGGCCATCCTGAAGCGAAACGCATCGCGACCGAGGCGGAAAAGTATCGCAGCGATATAGAGGCCAACATCCGTGAGGCAACGACAATATCTGCCGTTGTCCAATTGCGTGATGGACATTACATTCCATACGTTCCTTCACGGGTATATCAATGGCGGCATCTGACCGAGGGCTGGATTCGTGAGGCATTGTATTGTTCGCTGCATCTAACTACCGCCGAGGTGCTTTCGCCCGATGACCCCATAGTAACCTGGATGCTGGATGACCTGGAAGACAACATCTTCTTCTCCTGGCAGTCCGGCTATAATGTGGCCGATTACGAACAGACCTGGTTCGAGCGCGGCGGGCTAACACTTCAGCCCTGCTTGTTGGATACGCCGATTGTCTATATGGCCCGCGACGAGATTTCTGCCGCGCTCCGCTCGTTCTGGAATACTTATGCGTTATTGGTCTATCCCGACACACAGTGCTTTGCCGAATGGGCCCGCAGGTTCGGTGTCGGAGGCGGTCCCGTTTACAAAACATCAGATGAATCTCGATTTATAATGTGGCTGAGGCAACTCTTGATATGGGAGGATGCTGACCGCCTCTGGTTCGGACGGGCAACACCCCAAGAATGGCTCAAAGATGGAAACGTAATTCGTATAGAACGTGCGCCAACCCTATTTGGAATTGCCGGAATGGTGATACGCTCTAAGGTAAACAAGGGAAAAATCCATGCGACAGTAACCCTGCCGGGACGCAACCCGCCTGCGGAGGTCTGGCTGCGCCTGCGCCATCCCAATGGGCTTCAGCCGAATAAAGTATCTATCAACGGCAAACCCGTCGGCGCAGAGCGGATTGTCGGACCAGACATACGTTTGGTGCCCGGCGTAAAAGTTCTATCACGGCCCGTCGAGGTTACGGCCGAATATTTAACAAGATAACCATCAATTACTGAAACATTATTTGATAAGTGGCTCAATGTATTATGCGAGAAAAATCCGTTAGTGTGGAAACGATTTAATGTCAATATATCACAGAAACCGGAACTCGAAACATCCGAAAGTCTCACTAATTAATTATCTCATTTTGGCTGACGATGTACATTTTAGGATTGAGACATGAATTTGCATGTGATTGATTATTTCTGCATTATCTTCTACCTTTTATTTATCATTGTCTTAGGCAGCTGTTTTGGCCGGCAGCAAAAAACCACGAAGAATTACTTTTTGGCGGGCAAATCGATGCGCTGGCTGCCCCTGGCTATCTCGATGTATGCTTCCATTTTCAGTTCGATTAGTTACATTATGGCGCCGGCGGAAGCATTCAGATATGATATGCAATGGTTTATCGCTTTGGCCATGTTTCCGGTGGCCTCGATTTTTGCGATTGTTCTGTTTATTGATTTTTATACCCGCTTACGAATTACA
>JAUVYZ010000048.1 GCA_030602845.1 Phycisphaerae bacterium
GGGAACAACTCAACGAGGCGGATAGCAATGCGCTCAAGGTGTACGCGATAAATAAAGGTAATCTTTACAGCAAGGATATCCAGCGCGAGGCAATGAAGGAGCTAACAGAGAGGACCTCGCACAAGAGCAAACACAGGGAGACAAAACAATGATATCAAGAACGACTGTGATATTTTGTATGGTTCTTTCAGCCGCTATTCCTGCTTTCTGCCAATCCGCACAACGGGGCGATACCCAGAATTCAAGCGGCCCTCTTCTTGACGTAAAACACACTCAGAATACGAATGCCGTACCAAGGTACGAAGTGTTTGAGATTACTTTCAAATACGAAAAGAAATATGCGAATCCTTTCTTCGACGTCACCATCGAGGTTATCTTTACTTCTCCCTCGAAAGAGCGGTTCCAGGTCGGCGGATTCCACTACGGAGCTTCGTCAGAGGCGAAAATCCGCACGCGAAAAAGCGGCAGAGGAGAGCGGCAGCAAGTAACTTATCACTTTGATAAGCAGGATTTATGGAAGGCCCGATTCGCCCCATCGGAGGTCGGCAAATGGAAATACAACTTTATTTTTACAAATACGAAAGGACAAAAGGCATCCGGCAAAGGCACCTTTCTCTGCGTGAAAGGGCGAAAGCCCAATCCCGGATTCGTCCGTCGGCATCCGACAAATCCCTTTCGATTGGTGTTTGATGACGGAAGTCCATATTTCCCCATCGGGCTTCAGGACTGCTGGGGCGACAATTCAGGGACCGGGTCGGTTCTGGACCAGTGCTCAATGGAGGGGCCCTTCCGTACGGACCTGAAAAACCCGCCACCGCTGCCGCCCGGAGCGATGTTCGTGCGCGGACCATCAAACAATCCGCAGAACGCCGACGTTTACTTCCGGTATTTTTCGCGATGCGGATTCAATCTTTATCGCTTCTCCCAGCAAAACTGCTCATTCAGTCTCAATCACAACCTCGACAAATATCTCGTTCAGGAAGGCATTATGGCCGATGAGCTGCTGCGCAGTGCCCGCAAGTACGGCTTTAGCATCTTTTACGGCATCTTCGGCTTCCAGAAGGCCTTCAATAACGACTCCCACAGCGAAGCGAATATGGCAAAAGTCAAAAGGTTCATCAAGTACAGTGTTGACCGATGGGGGGCGTATGTAGATTTCTGGGAATTGTTCAACGAACAAAAGGCCGACGACCACTGGTACGAAATAACAATCCCCTACCTCAAATCGATTGACCCATACCATCATCCGGTTACCACAAGCTGGGAACGGCCGGAGCTGCCCGGCATTGAACTCAGTGCGCCACACTGGTATCAGCGGGAAAATGAGCTCCAATCCGACGCCATCACCGCTTCGCGAGCAAAGAACTGGAAAAAGCACGATAAGCCCGTTGTCGTCGGTGAACAGGGCAATCACGTGGACAGGCGAAATCGTCCGCTCGGAGTCGGCGGCGTGTGGGACGACCGTTCGGCCCTGCGGATGCGCATCCGCAATTGGACGGCTTTCTTTAATGAAATCGCCTTCATATTCTGGAACACAAGCTACGCCAGAGACGGCCACTATATGAACATCTGGCTTGGCCCCAGGGAGCGCGAATACGTAAGGGCTATGCAGGATTTTGCATACCGCCTTGATAAAGATATTCGAGAGATTGCCGTGACGGTCTCGAATCCGCACGCCGTCCGTGCTTACGGCCTGGCCTCGAAGGAGCGGGCCGGCGTTTATCTGCACCACTTCGGCAACCATACGAAACCGGTAAAAGGCGTGAAGGTTATTCTGGATGTACCTAAAGCTGCGAAGGGATACTGGTACTCGCCTGAGAACGCTGCGATTCTCGAAACCGTTGATGTTTCTGCAGGGAAATGTACCTTTGAAGCCCCCGAATTCACCGTGGACATCGCCCTTCTTATCACGCCGGACGGGCCGCCTGACATTGATAAAGATGGTATGGCTAATCATCTTGACCCTGACGATGATGAGGACGGCGTACCCGATGAAAAAGATGCTTTCCCCCTGGATCCTGAAGAGTGGGCGGACAAAGATATGGACCTGATTGGCGATAATCTTGATGCCGACGATGACGGCAACGGCATTGGGGATGATGAGAACAAAAACGGCATCCCCGACTGTGAAGAGTTAGATATAGATGGCGATGGTGTGGACAGGGCGAAATCCATTCCCTGGGACGCTTTTCCACTGGACCCACAAGAATGGCGAGACACCGACGGCGACGGCATAGGTGACAATGCCGACCTTGATGATGACAATGACGGATGGAGCGATAAGGAAGAGAAGAAGGCCGGAACGAATCCTCTGGATAAGCTGAGCTTTCCGAGCGGTTCATAACGAAATAAAGATTCCGCATCGTAACAAAATAACAGCATATGGCAATTCTTCAGGGTCTCATTTTGCCCGCAAAATACCGATAAATAAAAGGACAACTGCTTTTAATATACGCCCCTGAACCGGTGTCGACCGCTGTAAAACTGATAGCTAATTACTTATAGGGCTACGAGCCAAAAGACCTTTAATATTTCTCTACCCTTAAAGGCCTCTTTTTGTTGAGCCGAATATAAAATCAGAAGCCCACCCCGAAATTGACTATCAAAAGACGAGGTCTTATGGACCATAAACGGCAGGAAAAATTGCGTCTGCTCGTTAGCAAGCTAAACAAAGAACGCAAAAAGCAGGCGAAAAAAATAGATATACTCTGCAATGACCTCATCGCAGCACAGAGGTACTTTATCGAAAAACTAAAGACCATCAGTTTCACAGCGAATTTCTACGAGGCAATCGTCGGAACAACGGACTTGAGCAGTCTTTTCTATACCGCCGGCAAACTCATCAAAGAGGAAATTCCTGATGCAAATATCGCCTTTTTTCTGCGTCAGCAGGACAACTTCGAATTGCACCTATTCGAAAGTGACCACCCAATCACTCTGGAAAAGCAGCGTCCGGAGAATTGCTTCACATCCGAATGGGTGGACAATATCTGTAAGACAAACAAAATATGCACTCTCGACGATATGTTCGCAATGGGTCTGCAGGGCAACTTGATTGGTCTAAATAAAATCTCAGCCGTCACGATTCCGCTGGGCCAATTCGGCCCGTCACTGGGCTTTATATTGATTTACCGCTCATCGCAAAATAAATTAACCCCCGATGAGCTAAACAACATCTCCGCTGTAACGCGCGGCCTGTCCCGAGCAATACAAGCCCGCCAGGTACTTTTACACTCAGCCGATTAAGAATTCCGCCGCGACGGGAATATCGGACTCAAATCCCCGACAAGCTCCTCAAGCCGACCAATTTCTTATTTTGTAAGCTCTTTGTAGTTACATCTGTGGTATCCAAATCTTCTTGGCCGTTACTATCTCCACAGAGGTCGGAATTAGCAAAGCATCTTTTGACTTTGTAAAAAAAACAAGCCCTTTATAGCTTGTCAGATACTTGTACTTGGTCAAAAAACCACTGGGTGAATGAACAACAAGCGGTTTTTCGGTCCTTTCCAAAATAGCAAGAAACTCCTGTGGCTCAACGCAAACAATCGCTCCCATAGCCTTCAACGCATTAGCAATCGCCGCAGCCGCTCCGGCTGCACCCGTCGCTCCCACTACTGCTCCATTGGTCATAGGCACTCTCCTTCTTTAAAAAAGCGCAGTGATTCCAACTTTTTTGCTTATGTCCCGGTGCTCGGTAAATCTTCTTGCTGTTCAGATTCGATAAAAGTATAGCTTAATTTTCTTGCAATATCAGTTTTTTTTGTTAAATTTATATTTCGATATAATCGAGGTCAAAGCTTTACGGGCAGGTAGCTCAGTTGGTAGAGCAACGGACTGAAAATCCGTGTGTCGGCGGTTCAAATCCGCCCCTGCCCATTGTAACCATTTTAAGAGCAAGTACTTATGAGTGCTTCCAGGGAGGAAACCCAAATGATATCAAGATTCCCTATTTTACTTCTGATTCTGGTGACCAGTTGTCTTATCCCATTTCTGACTGCTTCCGGTGCGGCCGAGTCCGCCCCCAAGAAGTCTCGCAACGACCGGGAGTGGGCCTCGACCTCTGGGGGGCGGGGTGGGCGTATTCTCCGCGTCACGAACCTGAAGGCCAGCGGGCCCGGCTCCTTCGCTGAAGCCGTCATGACAAAGGGCCCGCGGATCGTAGTCTTTGAAGTGGCCGGAGTAGTCGACCTGAACAGAGAAATCATCCTTATCAACGAGCCCTACCTTACCATTGCCGGCCAGACAGCGCCCAGCCCCGGAGTGACGTTCATCAAGGGTGGGATCACCATTGAGACGCACGATTTGATCGTTCAACACATTCGTGTGCGGCCGGGGGAGGCAGGGGCCGCGAAGAAAAGCGGCTGGGAGGTAGACGCCATCGCCACATCCCGAGGCGCCCATGACGTGATTATCGACCATTGCTCCCTCAGCTAGGCGACGGACGAGAACCTCTCCGCGTCCGGCCTGCGCTTTGAGGGGGAGAACCTTCAGCAGTGGCGAAAGAATACATCTCACCGCATCACTTTCAGCCATTGCATCATTGCCGAGGGGCTGAGTAATTCCACGCACGGCAAAGGGGAGCACTCGAAGGGCTCTCTCATTCACGACAACGCGACGGGCATCGCGATCATAGGCAACCTGTATGCGAGTAACGTCCAGCGTAATCCGCTCTTCAAGGGCGGCGCTAGAGGCGTAATCGTCAATAACTACATCTATAATCCGAAGCGTGAAGCCATGCACTACAACCTTTCGTCGCGGGAATGGAAGGGTCGCCCGTACGCTACCGGGCAAATGGTCATCGTCGCCAACGTGATGAAGCGTGGGCCCGACACCAATGAGGGTGTGCCTCTGTTTCGTCTCGGCGGAAGCGGTCCTCTGGAGATCTACATGGAGGACAACCTCATCCTCAATCGCGAGGGAAAAGGTCAGAATCCACCCCTACTGGGGCTGTCCGGGAGCCGCTCGGAGAAGTGTGAGCTCCTGAAGGTTCGGCCTTCCTGGCCCGAGTGGCTGAAGGAACGCCGTGCGAACGAAGTCGAAGCGCACGTTCTCGAAAACGCGGGGGCTCGCCCGTGGGACCGCGACGAAGTGGACCGACGCATCGTGCGCGAGGTGCGCGAAGGGACGGGTCGTGTAATCGACAGCGAAAAAGAGGTCGGCGGCTATCCCAAGGCAGGGGAGAAGCGCCGACCTTTCAATCCCGACCAGTGGGACCTGACTTCAATGACGAGGCAAGGTCGAACTCATCGTTGACCTGGTTGAACTCCGTTCCGCAGGCGCGCCGCATTGCGGTAGTCTTCCTATCGGTGCCAAAAGGGGCTCTGGCGTCGTCGATTTTGGTGCGGGATAAAATGATTTGCACTAATCAGCTCGAACAGGTAAAATTCTAAGATATAAGGCCAGCAGCCCCCCCACCAATTAGGCGTGAGCCTAAGCTCCATTGGTGCGGGGTTCATCTGGGAAGTCTCGATGAGGGGTGCGATTTTGCGCCAGCAGTTGGTGGATGGGCTTCGAGAAGCCTGAGAGAATTTGACGCGAAAGGGGTGATAAACTATGGGGTCACGAGTCAGCCGGCGGGGGTTTTTGAGAACGGCGGCGGGTGCGGCTGTGGGGGCAGTAGGTTTTCCGTATATAGTTTTATCTTCGGCATTAGGTAAGGCAGGCAACGTCGCAGCAAGCAATCGAATTACATTAGGCTTTATCGCTATGGGCAGCCGAGGTAATGCGCTATTGCGTAATTTCATCCATCTGTCGGATTCGCAGGTAGTGGCGGTGTGCGATGTGAAGCAGCCAAATCGGGAGGGGGCACAAAAGTTCGTTGATGACCACTACGGCAAGAAGGTGTGCGCGGCGTACACTGATTTCCGTGAGCTTTGCGGGCGCAGCGATATAGACGCGGTCGTGGTTGCTTCCACGGACCATTGGCACGTGCTGAATGCTCTGGAGGCGGTGCGGTCGGGCAAGGATGTATATTGTGAGAAGCCGTTGGGGTTGAGTCTTGAGCAGGGACAGGTGCTGCGCCGAGAGGTTAATCGGTACAATCGGGTGTTTCAGTTCGGCACGCAGGAGCGGTCGAGCCGAAATACGCGCTTTGCGTGCGAGATGGTTTTGAGCGGCCGGGTCGGGAAGATTCATAAAATCACGGTTGCGTCTCGGTACAGCCGGTCTTCGGAGAACTATCCGCCGATGCTGGTTCCGGACTGGCTGGATTATAATTTGTGGCTTGGGGCTGCGCCGTGGGCGCCGTACACTGCGAACCGGGTTAACAGGAGTCACTGGTACCATATCAGCGATTATGCGCTGGGATGGATAGCGGGCTGCGGGATTCATACGATTGATATGGCCACGTGGGGCAACGGGACGCAGTTTACCGGGCCGGTTGAGGTGGAAGGCATTGGAGAATTTCCGCGGGATGGTTTGTGCAACTGCGCGACGGGCTGGGACGTAAATCTTAAGTTTGACAACGGCGTTACAATGAATTTCACCGACAGCAAGAGAAATCCGCTCGGCGTTAAATTCGAGGGGCCCGACGGCTGGGTGTTTGTGAAGGAAGAGCATCTGGGCGGTGAGGTCGATGCCAATCCGAAGGAGTTGCTGCGGAAGGAAATCGGGCCTGATGAGGTGCATCTGCCGGTGAGTAATCATCACCAGCAGAACTTTTTGGACTGCGTGAAGACCCGTGCCGGAACGGTTGCTCCGGTTGAGGTGGCGGTTCGTTCGGATACGCTCTGCCAGCTCAGTGACATTGCGATGCGATTAGGTCGCAAGCTGAGGTGGGACCCGGAGAAGGAAGAACTTATCAACGATGCCCAGGCGACCCGGATGTTAACAAGGCCGATGCGCAGTCCGTGGCGGCTGTGAGCAGCGTAAAACTAAAAGCTAAAAATGTAAAACTGTGGAATTCAAAGGAAAATGGTTATAAAAGGATAACCAGGAGGAAAATATGGGCAAGAAGACAATATCACGTCGTGAGTTTTTGAAGCGAGCAACGGTTGCCACAGTCGGGGCGGTTGGTTTTCCGTATGTCGTTTCGTCTTCGGCGCTGGGTAGGGCGGGTAACGTTGCTGCGAGTGAACGAATCACGGTAGGCAGTGTTGGTGTCGGGCCTCAAGGCACGGGGGTGATGCGCAACTTTATGGGGCAAAAGGATGCCCGTGTGGTTGCAATCTGCGACTTGAAGGCACCCAGACGCAAGGAAATCAAGAATCTTGTTGACAAGCACTACCAGAACAACGACTGCGCAACCTACGAGGACTTTCGAGAGCTGATGGAGCGCGATGACATCGATGTCGTGTCAATCGCGACCACGGACCACTGGCATGTGCTGGTTGCATTAGCGGCGGCGAGGGCAGGTAAGGACATCTATCTTGAGAAGCCGATGGGGCTGAGTGTGGCTGAGGACCAGACTCTGCGTGAGGTTTGCCATCGCTATGGGAGAGCGTTTCAGTTCGGGACCCAGCAGCGGTCGGACAGGAATTTTCGTTTTGCGTGCGAACTGGCTTTGAATGAGCGGATAGGCAAGCTGCACACGATTAATGTGTGGTCTCCGGGCAGTGCTTCGGGCGGGGACCCAAAACCGGTGCCTGAGCCGGACTGGCTTGATTATGATATGTGGCTGGGGCCTGCTCCTTATACGCCTTATACGAAGGACCGATGCTCCAATAGGTTGTGGTGGTTCATTTCCGACTATGCTCTTGGCTTTATCGCCGGCTGGGGGATTCATCCTATCGACATCGCTATCTGGGGTGGTGGTGAAAAAGTTGCGTGTCCTGTGGAAGTCGAAGGGACAGGCAGTTGGCCTTCACCAGACGGCGTATGCGATACGGCCAGGAACTGGAATGTTGTGTGCAAGTATGCCAGCGGTGTAACGATGAATTTCACCGGCTGGCCCTGCCGAGAAGAATGGCCGAAGCGCTACGGCAAGATACAAAGTCACGGCACCGCCTTCGAAGGAACTGACGGCTGGGTCCAGGTAAACCGTGGTGGCCTCATCGCTCATCCGAAGGAACTTTTGAGTACGGAGTTCGGGCCGAACGAGATTCAGCTGACCAGGAGCGGCAACCACGTGAGGAATCTGCTGGACTGTGTGAAGAGCAGGGATGAGACGATATGCAATATCGATACGGCGGTGCAGGGGGATATAGTATGCCAGATTAGTGATATTGCCATTCGGCTTGAGCAGAAACTTAGATGGGACCCGGAAAAAGAGCTTTTTGTCAATAATGAGCCGGCTAACCGGATGCTGAAACGGGCGATGCGCAGTCCGTGGCGTTTGTAAAATTGATTGCTGAGATGCAAAGTACGGGATACGAGTAGGGAGGTCGTGAAATGGGAAAGGTGTGTATTGGAATCAATCTGGAGTTTGTGCGGCATGCCGACAAGCCGTTTGAGTGGGCCGTGGAAAAGGCGGCGAAATTAGGATATGAATATATCGAACCGTGGGTCCACTGGGGACGGGAGCTGCTCAGTGAAGGCGGTTTCTACCAGAGTGTTTCGCTGCTGGACGACCCGTACCGGATGAAGCGGGCCTGCAAAAAAGCGGGGGTGAAACTTTCCGGCTTGTCGTCGCACACCGCACTTTGTAAGCCGGAGGTCAGTACCGAATACCTCAAACAGGCGATTCGTTTCGCAGCGGAATGCGGTGCGCCGGTGGTCAATACCGACGAAGGCCCGAAGCCGGCGTGGACGACGGAAGAAGAAGACCACGTGCTGATGCGGTACGTGCTGACCGAGGCGGCGGCGATTGCCGAGGGCCGGGGTATTTTGATTGGGCTTGAGCCGCACCAGCAGTACAGTAAGCACCCTGACGGCCTGGACAGGATTTATAAGCTGGTTGATTCTGAGGCTATCGGCATCAATTTCGATACCGGCAACAGTTACCTCTGCGGTCACGACCCGATCGAGTGGCTGCAGCGGGTCAAGGATAGATTGGTTCACCTGCACGCCAAGGACATTTCGGTGCAGCAATCGGAGGACAAACGTGGCAAGGTTACCGGCACGCCGGCTGGCTGCGCGTGCGGCGAAGGTGTCATAGACTGGAAAAAGGTAATCGAGGTCTGCAGAAGTGCACCGCGTGACGTTGTGCTGAGCGTCGAATGCGGCACCGTGGACCAGGCCGAGCGAAGTATCAAGTATCTCAAAGAGCTGGTATAGAGTGCGTAAGAGCGTAAGGGCGTAAGAGCGTAAGGCACAAGCGCGCTGCTGGTGTTTTGTGAGAGAGTTAGAAAGAAATAACCGAGGAGTTTGAAAGGAGATGAGTAAATGAAGTGGGCGGGTAAAATGATGGTTCGCAGGGTAGTGTTAGTGGGTGTTCTGCTGCTGGTAGCGGGGTATGTTTGCTCCTGCGGTGAATTTGCGGATACGGGCGGTCGTGGGCCGGGGGAGAAGATAAAGGTCGTGGTGGTTACCGGCGGACACGCGTTTGAGCGTAAGCCGTTCTTTACGCTGTTTGAAGGATACGATGATATCGAATACGTCGAGGCGCAACTGAAAGACCACAGCGAGATATTTGAGGACGTCAGCGAGTGGGACTACGACGTGATGGTGCTTTTCAATATGACGCAGAAGATATCGCCGAAGCGGCGGGAAAATTTCACCAAATTGGTGAGAGGCGGCGTTGGGGTGGTGGCGCTGCACCATTCGATGGGCTCGTTCCAGGAATGGCCTGAGTATCGCAAAATCATCGGGGGTAAATACTATGTGAAGGCGACGGAAGAGGACGGCGTGAAGCGTGAGGGAAGCACGTATAAACACGATGCGGATTTTGAGGTGCGCGTAGAAGATTCGAGGCATCCGGTTACGCGGGGCCTGAGCGATTTTGCGGTGCACGATGAGACGTATAAAAAGTGCGGCTTTGAGAAGGACAATCGACTGCTTTTGAGTACGGAGCATCCGACGAGTGATAAGCAGCTTGGCTGGGTCAGGAGGTACGGCAAAGGGAAAGTCTGTTTCATTATGGTAGGTCACGGCCCCAGTGTGTATGCCAACGAAAGCTATCGCTGGCTGGTGGCACAGGCGATA
>JAUVYZ010000125.1 GCA_030602845.1 Phycisphaerae bacterium
CACGAGCCGTGGCAGCAGCCCCTCCTGTTGCTGGAACCTTCCCAGCCGTAGAATCGTCCGTCCGCTGTGCGGAAGCAGGTCTGGGTGCGCAGCGTGCTGATATTGAACAGAGCCGCCTCCTTCACTACATCAGGCAGCGTACTTTCGCAGAAAGTCCGCACAAAGCCGACGGTCGCTTGCTCGAGCTTTGCAAGCTGCGGCGCCACCTTCTCGGCCACGTCCCATGCGTCAGGATATTGCGTCGTGTAATAGTTGCCGATTCGGTCTTCATCTCGGTTTTTCGGCGTCCAGGTATAGCGGTTGGGGAAGTGCCAGGTAATCAGGAACGTTACCTCTTTTGTTGCGTGCGGCGGCAGCGTTACCTCAACGGCAAGCGATGCCATCGGCGTATCCTCTCCGGTGGCTTTGCGCTCCTGGAGTTTGCCATCGTTACTGAAGTCGTCCCAGAAATCCAGTGCCGAGCTGCCCCAGCCTTCCCTGGTCCAGGCCGTGCGGTAGGTAACATTAGCTTCGGCAGTGGTGGTCAGCGCTATCGTGCCCCACTGCTCAGCCCTCGGAGCCACGCCTTTAGAATCCATAAAGATTCCCTGAACATTTTGGCCTTTGCGGAACTGGTTACGATTGGCTCTGCCGCCGACAGCCACGAGGTCGCCTTTCCAATCCTTCCTCTTACCCGAACCGTCTATGCCGATGAAGTTGGGCATACTGCCGCAGACCGAGGCGGTTACCGGCTTGCCGGTCTTATTGACAAGCACGTACCGCAGGACAGCAACGGGTATGCCGCTGGCCTCGGCGTCGGCGGGGATAAGCGGATTGAACGCCTTGATGCGGACATCGAGCGGCACATCGGGGTCGGAAAGATACACCTGTCCCAGCGGGTAGGCGGCGGCGAAGGAGCATTTGCGGAACCGCGGCAGACCGTGGTTGGGCACCGTGCTGCCGTGGCTTTCTTCGTAATCCGAGAGCTCAATCGGGCCCTCAATTGCACGCGTAACCGTCTGCTCACCAGCCGTTTTAGCATAAAGCGCAAAGAACGAACCTGTCCGCCCTCTCATCGGGACAAACCCCTTGGCGGCGCGGTTCATAATCTCCCAGTCGCGCAGGTCGCCACGCCCACCGAGAGAAACGGTTCCTGTGCCGATGCCGCCTAAAGGAAGGGCAATGCGGCCAAGGTGGCTGTGGTCATAGCGTTTTAGAATGGGCCAGTTTTCATAATCGAACTCAATTCTCGATTCTCGAATCTCGATTCCCGTTTCTCGAATCTTGATTCCCGAATCGAGTATCGGGCATCCTGCAACTATCGTTACCATTGAGATTAACAATAACTTTCTCATAATTGTTCTCCTGATGGGGGTAGTCCCAGACCTTGTAACACTTCGCGTGCCTCTTTGCCAAACGCTTTCTCGCATACTTCGATAAGTAATCGCCACCGCTCCTGCTCACTCGTATTCTCGTCGACCCTATCTTCGGCTTGCCGGGCAACATTGAACAGCTTGGTGAACTTGTGCCAATCGGGATTTCCGTCGGGCAGCCGACAAAAATGGTCCATAATCACAAAATACAAGGCGGCGGCACCTCCATATCCCGGCGCATCCAGCACGGTGCCTTCGGAATGCATGTACCACTTTAGAAGGTTATACAGGGCATCACGCCTATATGTATCCTTCGAAAAACCCATGAAGTAACAGTAACTGGTTCGGGCCACCTGGGTCAGCCCTTCGCCAAAGTGTCCGGTGGTTACAATAGCGGGAAAATGAAGAAACCCATGCGAAGCCTCATGATTATGACTCCCATGTGAGGGTGGGAAGGTCATCCATCCTCGAGAGATATGCAGTCTAAAATGATAGTAGAGAGAGGTCCCACTCTGGTCCAAGCGGAAACGACTTATCATTCTTTTTTTACGCAGACGAACCTCGTCCCTGCCGGTCCAGTCCTTCAGCCATTCCATACACGCGTCCAACTCGGCCAGGAAACGCCATTTCGTTGGCACGCGTGCGGTGTACTCCTTCGGCCACGCCAATACCATATTCCTGCCAAGCAATATCTCCAGCGGCTCTTTTGTCTGGTAATTGGTCAGCGTGCCATTCTCTGTCGGATTTGGGGCTGGCCCGGGGTAAGGTTGTAACATACAGAATTTTTCGATAGCCCATAAGCGGGTTTGTTCGTCGTTTGTATGCGTGGCAATCCAGGCCCAATGCGCCGCGGCGTCGCTCATCCGATCCTTGGTTTCTGCTTCTTTTGCCTGATTCCATCTTTCTTCAAAGGATTTTTCGGGACGATAGAACTCATCTACCCTGGCCCTGGGCACCAGGTAACCTGTTAGACCATAGCGTGACACTCCATTAAAACCCCGGTCATCAAGCTCGATGAGAAACTCTTTTTTGACCCCTTTCACATTCATCGGCTGAATGATCCTAACGCGCCCGGGACCGGAACACTCGGACAATATGAGATATTGACCTTTTATGTTTTGCTCGTGCTCGCCCGTCTTTTCAGTTAGGGTCCGGGAATTGGCAAGACCACAATCAAACAGGGTTAGACTCTCTCCATCAAAAGCCAAAACCGCATATTCGTCGACTTCGCCTTTCCAACGAAATGCCGGCTCGGTTGCTCGGTCGACGAGCGAACGGACCCGCCCCACTTTCTCTCCCCAGAATCGGCCATCTTGATTGTCGCCTGACCTCGGCACACCCTTCGAGGCAGTCGGCCCCCAGAATTGACCATCTTGAGTATAGTGTGGCTTCGGTGCATTTGGAACTCGTATCAGATTTACAAATGGCGATTGTTTCGGCCGTGTGCGTGAATAGTATGCGCGGGCCTTATGCTTTCCTCGGCCTGCTCCGACATCATGCACGGTGATTATCGCCTCGTAACCATTCTTTTTGCAGGGGTCCTGGTACGCTAAGACTCCGCCGCGTCCCTCGAGCAGCTCCACGTAAATGAACACCCTGCGCTTGGGCAAGGGCGCAATTAACCGCACGTTACCTTCTTTAGCTTTTACCGTATTACCTCTGATGTGAATACTACATTTTGTATCGGGCTCAGCAGAGAGCTCAAGAAACAGCGAAGCCGCTTTGGGTATTTCGTTTCGGCCCGGTAAGGGCCACTGCTCTTGCTCCACTGCGTTGATTGTCTGTGGATAAAGACATGCAAAAATGAACGCCATTATTTCTAATCGACTAAACATCGAATACCGTATGCTTATCTCTTCGACTATCTTACGGGAACCCCATTTTGCAATAAGTCGTAAAATGGTTCGGCAGTTTGTCACAGCAAACTGACGGAAGGACGGCAAATCCGTCGTGCCGGAGCGGGGTTAAAAGGAATTATCCGGCTACTGCCTGGCTACTGCCAATTCGGAATAGCCGGTCTCGTTTTGGTGAGTTGACTTGTCACGCGTCTTAACCTTGTAGACGTACCGCATATTTGATCCCTCGAGAATCTTCACATTGTATATCGGGCTATCCTGCCATCCACTTTCATAGCCAAGAGTCCGACACCAGAAATAATATTCCACACCGCTGATGTCTTGAGCCGTTACAGCTACCATCCTGTTGTGGTAGCTCCCATCATTCGAATCGCAGTATTCGTACGGTGGTATCTCCCATTGACTGGGATTCGGCGTCGGCGGCCTTAAGTCGATATAGGCCGAGGCCTCTACTGACCAGGCGCTTTTGTTCTTATTGGGCGATTTGTCGCGTGTCTGGACCTTGTAGGTATATGTAACGTTCCTAATCAACCACGTGTCTATGTATGTCGAACTATCCTGCCAGCCGCTGCTGCGGCCGCCGCCGCTGATGCATACGAAACGATACTCCACGCCGCTTTCATCTTCATCAAGCGCCGTGGTTGCCGTCATACTAATCGAATCACTCGACTCGGGAACTGCATACGGCTCAACAGCCCAAGTGCTCGGATCAGGCTCCGGAGGCGTTTTGTCAACTGGCTCATAATCTTTGGCCCAAATCGCATAATCGCTAAAATCAACATCCGTGTCCAAGTCCAAATCAGCTCCTTCGCAGTCACCCAGCAAGTTACAATCTTCCTGGAGCCAATAGGACAAAAGTATCCCAAGGTCCACCAAGTCGATGTCGTCATCAAAATCGAGGTCACAGGGCACATGTGGCAGTCTATAATGATAACCCATATCCACTATGTTCGCATCAGGCACGTCGTCCGCTCGCGTAGTATACATCATGTGCAGCCCTAAAGCTTCTGCCGACTCACTTCCCACATCTATACATGGGCTGTTGGCTACCTCTCCGGTCTCAGTTTGACTGAGATGGTAACCATCTGTAAAGCACGGGTCTGCGTTGATGTTGTGGCTATCGGTGAAATTGGGGTCCCAGCTGTTGCTGTCGGGATTCCAATCCCATCCGTTGAGTGTGCAACCGTCTTCAACGTAGATGGGCGGCTTGAATATTCTTACACCAGCAAAAGAACCGGTCTGGATAAACACCGCTGAATCGAGGACGTAGTCACCCGCATCGGCAACGGCCAGTTTAATATGGTGTATTCCAGGACTTAGACCCAACGCCTGTGCGGTAAATACACTGGTGAAGCCATCGTATTCAATGTCGAAAAACGGACCACCATCATCGAGATCATTGTTGTTGAAAAACTCCGGATAATTAGCATTCGTCCCGAATGGGTTACCGCCATTGACATTGTCGACCGAAACCGGAATAGTGGTTCCGGGAATCAGGGCAATATTAACCCCATCCAGGAAAAACCCAAATACATCATTAAAAAGTGAGTAGACGAATTCATTATATTCCTCGGAGGCAAAAACAAAGTTGAAGAAAAGGTCGCCTCCCTCAGTGACGAAATCGAATTCAAGGATGGTCGCGTCATTAGTCGTGTATCCAGGAATAAGGGCATCAAGGTCAGCATCTCCAGGCAAATTATTAATCCATGTCGCGTAATCACTTATGTTAGGCGGCAGCGCCAAATTTGCATCTCCACAGGTCAGAATTATGCCGGATTCAACCCCGATACCAGCCGCGATTCCACCATCGAAAGTCCCCGAAGCAACTGCCGACCCGGTATAGGATAAATTACTCACCCTGATTCCGGCGCCCAGGATTTCGTCTACTAAAGTATTTGCGTCGCCTGTAGTGGTAACCGTAAGAACGTCACCCGGAATAAGATTTGGCTCCTCCGGGGGAGTCTCAGTTGGCCCGATGTCACTGCAATAAATGTCCACCGTGGAGGGTCTTGGGTCGTGTTTGTCGCCGCTGCCTACTGCTACCTGCCAGCCGTGGCCAGTAGTGACATTGTTCCAGATAATACTGTTAATGATATTAGTATAACTATCATAAGAGCAATACAGTCCACCGCCGTAGCCGATACCAAAACCAACTCCTGTAACCATATTGTCCGCAATCGTACAATTGACGATGTTAGGCTCTGCGTGCCAATTGACGGAAATTCCTCCGCCACCCAGCCCGGCTGTATTGTTGGTTACAAGGCAATTGGTAATCTCCTGGGCACCGCCAGTCAGATAAGGACCGCTAAAAAACATTGCGCCGCCGAAACCCTGGGCCACATTGTCAGCCATAAGACAATCTTTGATTATTGCGGAGCTGTCGAGGCAGTAGAACCCTCCACCAGAGCAGTAAGTTGCTACCAGCGCAGAATTGCCGCTTACCGTGCAGTTGTTAATACTTGCTTTGCTGTTAAGCCAATATACTCCGCCGCCATATTCGGCTGTATTATCGCTGACGTTGCAGTCATTGATTGTCAAATCAGTCTCAACCAGACAGATTCCTCCGCCATACACCGCTGTATTACGGCTGACGGTGGAGCTGTTAATTACCACCGTGGCGCCAAGGACAACAGTGAAATCACCACCGTAGATGCCGCCACCAACGCCGGTATCAGCGGTGTTACCGCTGAGGTCACAATTATTAAGCGAAAGCCGCCCGCCGTGGTCGTACCAGATTCCGGCGCCATCACCGCCTACAGAATTATTATCGCGTATATCGCAATTATTAAGCATCAGCGCTTCGCCGGCAACGTAGTATATGCCGGCACCATCGGCAATTGCGGTGTTCTGGCTGACGTTACAGTCATCAAGCGTCAGCATACCATCGGAGTCGCAGTAGATTCCGGCCCCGTCGGCAGCTGCGGTAGTGTTTAATATATCGGTACCGCTAATTGAAATATCACAGTTAGGGTCGCAATAAATACCGGCGCCGTCAGCAGTTGCAGTGTTGTTTAATATACCGGTACCGCTAATTGTAAGAAGACAGT
>JAUVYZ010000017.1 GCA_030602845.1 Phycisphaerae bacterium
CCTGTCTTCCCAGTGTGGCCCATTCCTTTGAGTCGGGTACTTGCCAGGCGCTTACCTCAGGTGATGGTCGGTGCATTACAAGCTGATAAATCATCTCTGCTATGAGCCGGAGGTCGGCATCCCAGTGTACCTGGTCATCAATGTATTGGTCCGGCAAGGGGTCTGAGAGCACTATTTTGGAATCGGAAATGAGAACATTAGTGGCTTTGAGGTTGCCATGCGGTCGGTCATACACTTGTTTTAACTCAATCAGGCCCTTAGCGACCGCCTCGATAATTGTATGAAGGTTGTTAGCGGCAAGCTTGACACGACCGTTAATGAGTTGTTGAAGCGAACGGTCGTATTTATCCGTGGCGTAAAATGCGCCATCAGGGGTTGAGCCGCACTGGTAAATGGGTGCCCAATGTTGAGCACCGCGGGCGGCAACTTTTTGCTGGGTGCGGGCGCTGTTGAGAAACAGTTGAGACTCAGTTTTTGTCTGCTCTCTTTCCAGGAGCAGAGCGGATGGCTGAAGAACCTTAATGGCAAATTCTTCTGCAGTGCCGGCTGCCGTCCGCCCGCTATAGACTACAGTAAACCCACTCCGGTGAAGCTCACGAACACTCTGATAGCGGCCAAAACTTGCCATTCATCCCCTACCTTTCTAAATCGAAATGGGACCAAGCTCTAATCACATCTTGATTTTGGAATGGTTAAAGGAACGATGTTGCTGGCTTCGATGCTGATATTGATTTTGCTTTGACGCAATCCCCAACATTTTGAGTCCACAGCGGGCAGTCGCAGGCGCCTTGCATCGGCGTTTCCAGGCATATCGTCAAATACGCCAGGCAGGTCCGCCAGAACAAACAAGTATTCGGCTTTTCTGCTTTTCCATTTATTCCGAATGGGATCTTTCTTGCCAAGGGTTCTTTTACACGACGGCTCCTGTCCGAATCGGATCACATAGGTATACTCTTTAGCACTTCTTCGCAGTTGGTCTCCGGGTGTCCAGTAATCGGTCATTTTCTTCTCATCCCACAGGTCTTTCTCAAACCTGTTAACTCCTACCAGATGGACCTCAACTGATTTTCTGCAAATGCCCTCAGTTGCTGTTACATTGACAACCCGAGAGCATGCTCCTGCGAGCAAGCCAACCAGAAGCAATCCAAACACTTGACCTTTCGATAATGCAGCTTTCATTGTCAACTCCTCATAACTTTTCAAATTATTTGTCCAACATTTCTTTTCTCTACAGGGCTACCATTTTACTTATACATTTCCGACTGTTGGCACTTATCTATGTGAAGTACCTTTGGATGACGGCGGAGATTTCCTGATTAGATTCCCAGTCTGCGACTATCAGGCTGCGGGTTCTTAATATCAGGTTGTCCAAATCAGCGATTATTCGTTCAAAAACTTTATGAAGACCTCCTTGCTGGGCATCGCCATAATCTTTACACTCACTGTCAGGACCCAATCCAGGGAACATTCTCAAGATTATGGCCAGCATTGTCCACCAGAGTTCGGAGGGAATGAGACTAAAGGCCTCGGCAGATGTTATCTTATCAAAGGTCAAATGGTGTGGCCCTAATGATTCAAGCCATCGTTTATCCTTGTTGAATATGTCCCTTATGCGCACATCCAAGCTGGTAGATGCATCGTAATCCACTTCAATTTGGCGTGGCAGACTTAATGTTTCATCAAGGACCACAGGCAAGCTGTTCGTATTATCGACAAGAAGAATCCTTATAGCTATAACCGCCAGTGAGTACAGGTCACAGGGACTACTCAAAAGTGGTATAATCTCAAACGGTATCTCAGGTATTGGTACTCCTTCGGCGGCGCGCAAATCCGAGACCTCAGTATCATTTATATTCTGAGGTACTGTTCGAAAGCGCCATTCGCCGGCCGCCATCGCTGAATCTGCTTCGAGACGAGCATAAAGATTGATGTCCCCGCAAGCGAGATTAAGTCGAAACCAGACAAGGTCGTGTCTCGCTATGTCGATGCGTTCCTGGGTTGTGAACGTACCCTCGACGACTGTTGTATCGCTGGTGTCGGGCAAGACCCGGCGTATACGAACGGACGCTCGTCCTTTGGTTGGCAGAGAGGTAACCAGTGGACGATAGACCGACGTTCCGCCTGCAAGTGATGGCAGATAGTATTGTAGGTCGCTCCTTTCTATTGACAACGGAATCGCCTCACCTGGGTCGCTGAGCACCGCCCTGGCCGTCCACAAAAAAGGCAGCCCTCGTCCCGGTTCACCAAGCTTAACCTGCCAGTTGTCTGGACTGATATTGAGTAGCGGCCGTTGAAGATGGTGGACCATAGAATGCACCGACGATACGATGTCGGCGAGTAATCGAAGCTTCAAGTGGAATGTTTCGACCAGTCGCCCGCATCGACCGCGGGTCCCCAGGAAAAGTCGACCATCAGCGGTCACAGCGGTCCCGTCTTTCCTTAATGCGTCGACCTGTTCACCGAGGTCAAGTACAGACCTTCCATGTTTTAACCCGTCCCACGCGGCGCCACTCAGAATATCGATGAAGGTTTCCAGCCCAATTGGGAAATGCTTTTTTACCAGCATAAACCCGGCCCCCGGATTCAATGGGATGATATGACCGGGGTCGCCGCAAATTTCGGACAGCGGTTTTGTGGAAGCGTTCGTTGGTGCCCCTGGCGTAACGGGTACGAACGGCGACTCAGCACCTGATGCCGGCACATATAAATACCGATGCAACGAGCTGCTATAGCCTGGCAAACCCTTTTTCTGGAGCAGGCCTTCATCAACACACAGCTTCCAGAATGCTGCGGAGTTGGTGTCCATCGGATGGATCGGCAGACGTGCAGAAAGGTCCAGGAATGTCGGCGGTGGATGGGCAGACTCCCACCCGGTTTTCAGTATCGCCGCCTCGTCGAGTCCTGCAAAGGCCTGACATTGCCGCCGCCAGCGGTCATCCAGCATCGCGTTTGAAAGCGATTGGCGAGATGCCGAGGCGGTGTTGATTAGAGTTTCAGTGGTCTGAATCCACAGTTCGAGCCACTCGTGCACCTGGCCGGACGTGTCAACAATGCATCCCAGGAACACTTTAGCGTCAATCGTATCGCGAAGCACAACAAGGTGGCCACCTACAGGGTCCGGCTTAGGCCTTACCAAAACGCAAATCTTTAGTACAGCGGCCTTCTGGTCCTCGGCAATGGGTATAGCAACATAGCCCTTGGGTAACGTTGCAAGGCCGCTCTTTGTGTTGGAAAATGACACAGGGAACTCGCCTTAATAACAATCAATTCTACATTTTCTTACATAGTAACCCGTGCACCCGCCTGGCTGCAAGTGCCATTTAAGGGTATTTAAGGGCAATTCTATTGATTAACGGTCTGCTGTCAAGCGGAATATATTGATATTGCAAAAGTGGTTTTTTGGGACCTGACATTTGTGGTGCAAGAAGCCGAAAACAATCCTCTCCCCAGGAATCCTCCTCAGCGGCTGCACAGCCCATCGCCTCAACCGGCATCATCCTCCGATCATGACGGTTGGACAGCCGACGACGATGACGCCGCCGTGAGCGGTGTTGTCGCCTATACGTGCGGCAGGCATACCGCCTATCATAACGGTGGCTGAACCTTTTACGATACTGTCCGGTGGGCCGACACAGGTGGCCATATCGCCCACCCGTGCCGCGGGCATTCCGCCGATCAACACGGTTGGGCAGCCGGGCGGCATAATCGGCCCGCCCACGTGCGGCACGGGCGGCGTGCCCGGCGTCTGCATCGGACACGTGTGCATATCACCAATTCTCGCTGCCGGCGGCATAATTCCTTTCTCCTCTTGTTCAAAGCACGATTCTATTGTAGCAGAAACACATTCTTAAATCGACATATGATATATGGACACCCTTGTTACTGTGCAAGCTTACCTATTTCTGTCAATTCGCCGTGCGAATAAATCTTCCCAGCGCCCGTTTCAAACGAAGGTTTCAGTTTCAATAAGTATACTAACGTATCCACTGCTTGGTCACAAACGCGACGATAGCGCCGGCGACGCTCGTGACCAACAACCAGTGCATTGGCTTGATCCGCAAGTAGAAGTTTGGCGCGTGGTACTAAACCAGCATCGTTTAAATACTCTAAATCCTGCAGGCCTTCGTATCTCACAAGTGGCTCGGATGCGGAAAGCCTGTTCATCACCCATTCCCTGGCCCCGGGATCGCCAAGCTTGGCCAGTGCCATCCTCGCATGTTCGGCGAGGGAATCATTTCCCTCGGCCAATGGCCGAAGTACTTGCATGGTGCGCTCACCATGGAGATGCCCAGCGGCCAAGGCCAGTAATTCGCGTATATCCTCCTCAGTTGTATCCGACGAGAGCTTCGAAAGTATGGCCTCTCTGGCCGAATCAGGTGGATTCACAGACAATTGACCAGCTGCCGCCAAACGGACGTTTATAACTCTATCTGAAAGTCCCGCGACCAGAACAGGTCCGGCCTGATCACCTCCAACGTTCCCTGCGCAAATCATGGCAATCTGTCGAGAGAGATAATTTGGCATTTCTGAAGCTCGGTGGATGACAGGCCATGCTGCATGACCCAATTCTTTAGCTAGGTCAACAGCACTCCAGTTGCCGTTGGCAAGCATTTTTTCTAATTCAATTATTGAGCTCATTTTTACTTCCTCACTTTCGACTCTGTTTTGTTGCTGGGCCATGTGACCCGCACCGAGGCAACCATATATGGCCAACATTATGACTATCCCGGGAATAACATGTCGCATTGTTTTCAATAGGCATCTCATGGTCTATTAAGAAGCCAGCGTGCGCTGCTTTGCACTTCCTGCATTTCTAGATCGGTTCTGTCGTTTTTAAATTGCTTTATCGTCAACATCGACCCTGGCTGGTTGGCTCCGTACCCAACATTGCTGCGGTAGGGCATATTGGGATCGGCAAGTAAGTTGGTATAGGCCCACATGAGCCTCCGCCGAGAAATGATGTCGTTGCGAACATCGCGACCGGTGCCTGGGCTGGCTGGGTCTTCGCGCGTGTTGACGTGTACAAATTTAGGGCTTGGTTTTGGATCACACACCAAATTCAACACATGACCTAATTCATGCGCTGTGGTCTGACCGCCTGCTGCCCAATCAGCCAGAAGAACTCCAAAATCGTTCCGGTTGTTCCGAGCGCTCATAGCTACGCCACCAACCGCATTCGGACCACACCATATATCCCCATCCGGAGTCGTATCTATAATTTGTGAGACAAAATATATGTTAATGATCCCGTGTTCCACGCGATTGTGGCGGACAGTAGTATCGAACTCATCCGTACCTGCAGGAGGAATGTACAGATCGACTGCTCCCCGCGCGGATAGATTCAATTGAGAAGTATCAACAACAGGATCCACATCAAACTGAATTCCATATGGAAAACAAATCGCATCAGCCGCAGAAAGCACCGCCCGAACCGCGCCTACAGTATTGTTGCTGGATTGTGCCGGTACGGCAAACGGAATGGGATTACCATCCTTATCATTAATAGTCGTGGCACCGGTTATTCTGGGAGCGTGTGCCTTAACCTGTAATCTGCGGATAGCGTTTACGACTATCTGGAGCCGATGTACGATCGGCCCGTTTGCCGCCCCGAACCGGACCTCGAGGAAACATTTGCCTGCGGTTTTCACCTTAAATTTGATCATCATTTTTTCCTGACTGGGCAAGGCAGCCCCAGCGGCTGGCATGGTAACCTCAAGCCGCGCAGCATCGCTACTTGTAATGAAAAGTTGACCACCGTTTTCCATGTCCACGCGGACCAAGCGAACTCTGGTTTCTGGAATAGCTGCTTCTGCAAGAGATTCATCTAATCCAACTGGCAGAACCGCGCATTCATGCCGAGTTTTTATGCAATGGGTAAAACCGCGGTCGTCCGGATCAGGTGCGTTGGCTTGTGGCGCGCCGTTAATCGCGCGGGCAAACCGAACTGGGACAACAGCCGTCCATTTGTATATTGCTTTTGGAATCGACATAATTATTCTGCTTTACTGTTTTTCATAACCTTTTTAAGAGCCTTCTCAGACTTTGGTCCGAACATTGCATCAGGGAAAAGGTCGTTATCAGCCTGAAAGTTCAATATTGCTCTCTCGGCATCTTCGTTAGGATTGTTGTATGTATTCGCTCGCCGGTTGTCGCCATGCAAAAGACCGATTTTATAGCCCAGAATCGCTTGACGTTGCTGTACTCCACGCATCTGCTCAATCGGGCGAAAGCCACCTATCAAGCTCACTTCATATTCAGAGCCAAGGATTTTCAGGATTGTTCTGACGCCCGGGGCAACCCGTACCTTGGCCATTCCATTCTTGTCGGTTTTATCTCCTTGAATTGGTATACCTTCACACATTACTTGATAGTCGAGTCCCTCTATCCCACGCTTATCCTTACCGGGGACACCTGGCGAAGTCTGGAAGTAAATCTTCACAGTTTTAACGTTTATCGAGTTGTGAGCCTTGGCCACGCGAAGCAGCCTCGCTATGACTGGTCCGATCATTGTCCGAATCTCTCCTTTAGCTTTGATCTCGTTGCGTCGTCAACCTTGCCGGTAACTTCCAATCCTTCCTTCTTCTGGAAAGCACGAATCCCTTCGCTGAGATCCTTATCGACGGGATAACCCAAATTCCTCAGCCGACCCCTGACGCCCTCTTCCGTGTCCAGGGGTTCGACAGTACCGAAACTAATTTGGTATCTATCCTGCTTGCCGTTCTTTCCTACGATCAGTTCACCCTCCCGGGCGTTGGGTGGGATTGGCTCTTTGACGAATCCGTTGCCGTCGGTGGTACCTTCCTTCCAGAATACCCCATCAATAATCAATTGATATGGCTCGTTAGCCTGTGGTTCGTCGTCGACCAATAGGCGCACTTTCATCTTGGCGGGCACGCCCTTTTTCCGGAAACGGTGTTTCTGCTCTGTGGCGCAACTTTCTGTCTTTTCCTGCTTATCTGGAATGAACACCTCGTCACCCGCAAGTAGAACGTTGGGATCCTTACGTTTCTGCTTGAGTTGTGTATTTTCCGCGTGATTCCAAAGAGTATCCGGGAAAAAACCGTACTTATCACCAATACTCGAAATGCAATCGCCTTGTCTGACTGTGTGCTTGGCCATAGTTTTTGTTCTTATGCCTTCTCCCAGGCTTCCTTATCGAGTTCGGGGAACGTGATCTTGCATGTGCCCTTATCGATTCCCTCGACGCGGGCGAAGCCGTTATTGTCGAGGGTGCCTTCGGCGATGGTTTCGCCGTCGGGCAGAGTGATTTTGTACTTCTCACCGGGCACGGGTTCGTCCTCTTCGTCCACCAGCTCGATTTCGATCCAGCTCTTCTCTTCTATCTCTTCTTCGGTCGGCTTGTGAGGTTTGACCTGCTCTGAGCCGTACTTGCCGGCCTTATTTTGCTTTTGCTCTGCTTTTATTTCGGCCACCTCGCCGGGGTCGGCGACGTCGGCATCCTCGGCAACGTCCGGTGCAGCCGGTGCAACAGGCGTGCCTGCCTTTCCACTCTTTTTACCCATTTTACGCGAATCCCCTATCAATTAATCTTCACTATACCACCCGTGATCTCGGTCATAGCGCTGCCTTTCACACTTATCTTCGGTCCGCTAATCTCTATCCCAGCTGGTTCAATAGCTATGTATGAGCCGCCGACGCTGAGAGTTATGTTCTGCATTGCCTCAATCACAACATTCTGCGCCTTAAGGTAATAGTCCTTCGTTGTCTGCTCGGAGTGGTTGGCCTTGAATACCTCGATCACGTCGCCCTTGACGGTCAGCGACATGCTCTTGGTAATCTCCTTGGCCTCCTTGCCCTTGACCTTCAGGTGGCGGTCCTTACCGATTTCTTCTTTATGGTCGGCGTCGACCTTTTCGCTGCGGTTGTTCTCCACGTGCTCGAACTGGTCCTTCTTGACGACGAGGTGGCGGTTGTTGCCGATCCACTCGAAACAATCGTTTTTGACACGGATATCCTGGTTCTTCTCGGCGTGGATGAAAATTTGCTCATCACCCTTTTTGTCCTCAAAGCGGATTTCGTTGAAGCCCTGGCCGCCTTTGCTGGAGTTGGACTTGAGCGTCGATTTCGTTTTTTCAGACGGCAGCTCGTACGGTGGCATGGCCTGGCCATTATAGACTCGGCCGGTTATGATCGGCTGGTCGGGGTCGCCCTCGAGAAACTCAATAATAACTTCCTGGCCGATGCGGGGGATATACATAGCCCCCCACTTCTTGCCGGCCCAGACCTGGGCCACCCTAATCCAGCAGGAGCTGTTTTCGTCGGCCTTGCCATAACGGTCCCAGTGGAATTGCACCTTCACGCGGCCGTACTCGTCGGTGTAAATCTCCTCACCGGAAGGACCAACCACCATCGCTGTCTGCGGGCCTGGAATCGATGGCTTGGGCGTGATGCGGAGCGCACGAAACGGCTGCGTGGCATCGATAGCAGTAAAGCTGCACGCATAAACGAACTCGCCACCTCCCTGACCACCGGAGTAGAACTCGCCGGCATCAATGTTATAGTTTGCAGAGGTAATCAGGTATTCCTTGTTCCGGTCATCGCGGGGATGCTCGGAGAGTGTGAAGGTGCAGCCGGTACAGATACCACGGGCATCAGAGCCGGCCGTAGCCACTTCATATTGGGCCTGCAGCTCCTCGATACGTTTCCTCGCATATTTTTCGCCGTCACTCGACTCGGTGTATTCACCGGGATAATCGTAGATTTCGAAATCCGCCGCTGTGTGCTCACGGCCCTCTTTCGCTCTTGCCTGCAGGTCCTTTTGGGTGTTCTCGAAGTCAAAATCGTTCAGGGCATACGAACCGGGCTGAACACGGGTCTCAACGACCCAGTCGGAAATATACTCCTCATCGCTGACTCCCGCATCGGCAGGATGGTAGTTGATTTGGTCGTAATCGGGATAAGGCTGATGTGCGCTGGCTGAGTCGGCCAACACCAGCGAATGTTTGCCGTTCTCGTGCTTGAAGAAGTAGTATATCCCTTCCTGCTCCATAAGTCGGCTGACAAAGTTAAAGTCAGTCTCACGGTATTGCACGCAATACGGCCAGGTGCGATAGCTGCCGCTCAGGCCGTCCTCGAAGTCCGTGAACCCGTGGTCACGAAAAACCTGCTTAATAATGTCAGGGACCGTCATTTCTTGGAAAATGCGGCAATCTGCGGTTCGGGTCAGAAACCACAGCCAGGGTACCACGGTTGCCCGGTAGCGTGCCAGCCGACCCTCCCCTGGTGTTTGGGTGAAGCGGCTTACAAATCCGTTGAAATAGCGGTTTTTGTCTTCGCCCATAGAAAGCCGGATAGTTACGTTCTGGCCGACGATGTCGGCAGATTTTATCTGATGGTCTTCGCTGGCCATCTCCACTTGGAACTCAAAAGGCCGGCCAAGCTGCTCGGTACCCGACATACTCGTCAGCAAAAGCACATCCTTCCCCAATGGGGTCGCGATTTCTAACTCTTTATATTCCTGCGTTATTGCCATTATTCGTTATCCTAAGTCAAAGGTATTTTTGTTTTTTATTCTAAATGTCGTCTTTCGCAACATAGACTAATTTCGCGAACTAATTAGCCGCAGGGAAAACGCGTAACATGGATCTTGCCAATAGCTTCCTTACTCAGGGTCGTTTTCACGCGAAACAACGAGTTATTATCATTCATTCTTTTCCCAGATCCCAATAGCCCTTTAAACCTAGCTTTCTGAACCAATACAACTCTTCTGGGTTTGGTATATAAGGTGGGCTTTCTCCCGCAGCCAATTCAAATAGGACTTTCTCGTATCTATCTCTCACCTCTTCTCTTTTCTTGAATTCCCAGTACTTGTCAAGGTCGGTGTGCGATCTTATCACAACCTCGTTCTTAGGTCTCGCAAACTTAGTTTGAAGGCCTCGCACAATAACGGGGTGTGTGACCTGATAATCCACATATTGTCTTATCCTCACGTCGGAGAGGAGTTTCTCAACCTCTATCTCTCTTTCAACCTCCCCTGGTGGAGAGGCTGTAACAGTTGCCTGCGTAATCAATACCTCGTACGCGAGTGGGGGATCCATACCCCTTGGTATGCGCGACCATTGAGGCACACCACCTTGTTCGAGCGAGGCCGTGTCGTTGAATCCTTTCGTACCAGGCGTATTATCACGAGAGGTTTCACGAGCATAAATGTCTGGTATTGGTGGCATATATGTATTTAGTCGAACGAATAGGTAAACTCGCTGTCTTTGACTCCTATATGTACGCGTTTTGCGGTTTTGCCTTCCATAAGCCGGGTCAGCAGCTCCTGGCCTATTTCCGGAAGCACAGTATTGGTTAGGATGGCATCGACCATCCGAGCCCCGCTTTCAACTTCAGTACAACGGCTGGCAATAAGCTCAACAACCTTATCATCATAGGTAAACGGTATCTTGTGATTGTCCCGTGTGCGACGTCCAATTCGGCCCAGCTGCAAGCGAGTAATAAGCTTCATTGTTTCGTCACTGATTGAATAAAAGGGCACGACAACAAGCCGGCCAAGAAGGGCTGCTGGAAAGACCTTAAGCAAGGGTTTACGAAGGGCCTTGCATATACCTTCAGGGTCGGGCATTAGCTTCGGGTCTTTGCACATATCCATAATCAGGTCGGTGCCGACGTTGCTCGTCAGCAGAATGATTGTATTCTTGAAATCTATCAGGCGTCCTTCGGCATCTTCCATTTGGCCCTTGTCGAACACCTGGAAAAATATCTCGTGCACATCGCGATGTGCCTTCTCAACTTCGTCGAGCAAAACAATACTATAGGGACGCCGTCGCACCGCCTCTGTGAGGACGCCCCCTTCACCGTAGCCGACATATCCGGGGGGAGAGCCTTTGAGCGTTGAAACCGTATGGGCCTCCTGGAACTCGCTCATATTGATGGTGATTAAGTTATTTTCGCCGCCGTACAGAGCTTCAGCCAATGCAAGTGCCGATTCGGTCTTGCCCACGCCGCTGGGCCCGACCAGGAACATTACTCCAATCGGTCTGTTCGGATTCTCTATGCCGGCGCGGGACGTTCTTATACGCTTGGCAATTGCTTCCAGTGCCTGGTCCTGCCCGATGACACGCTGCCGGAGTTTATCCGACAAATGCAGGACCGCTTCGATTTCATTCTTTACCATTCCACCGACCGGAATCCCTGTCCAATCTGCAACTACTGAACCGACAGCTTGAGCGTCAACGCACGGAAGAATTAGCGGCGTTTCCCCCTGTAGGTCTTTGAGCTTCTCCTGCAGTGATTTGAGTTCTTTGAGCAATTCCTCTCTGTCTTCTTTATCTGACTCATCTGTTTTTTCGGGTGCTGCCTCGGCAGGCTCACTCATATCGGCTTTAGCCGCTGCGTCGACTTCCTCTTTGGTTTCTGAGGTTTCTTTTTCGGCGGGCTCTGCTTGTTCAATCGTGCCCTCACCGGATTTGCGCAATTTGGCGCGAATCTCTAAAATAGCGTCAACCAGCTTTTTTTCTTTTGCCCAGCGGTCTTCCAGTTTGGCTAATCTTTCACGTTCGGCTTCAAGTTTCTCGGTAATTTCAGATTCGCGGACTTTGTGGTCCACGCCTGTTGCTATTTCTCTGCCGATAATTTCCAGTTCCGTTTCCAATGCTTGAATTCGCCGACGGCAGTCGTCCAGTTCCGGCGGCACCGCGTGCTGGCTTATGGCAACTCTTGCACTTGCGGTGTCGGTCAGACTTACCGCTTTGTCGGGCAGTTGACGTTCAGGGATGTACCGGTGCGAAAGACGAACCGCTGCATCCAGGGCCTCGTCTAATATTTGAACACGGTGGTGATTCTCAAGGTTCGAAGCCACTGCTCGCATCATCATTAATGCCTTTTCTTCTTCGGGTTCATCAACCTTGATTACCTGGAATCTGCGGGTTAGTGCAGGGTCTTTCTCAATATATCTCTTATACTCCGACCAGGTGGTGGCCGCAATAGTCCGCAACGTACCACGAGCCAGCGCCGGCTTGAGCAAGTTCGCAGCATCACCCGTACCTGCCGTCCCTCCGGCACCAATAAGGGTATGTGCTTCATCGATGAACAGGATAATTGGTTTAGGGGAGCTTTGAACCTCTTCTATGACCTGACGCAGACGGTTCTCAAATTCACCTTTTACGCTGGCACCGGCCTGAAGCAAGCCTATATCCAACGCCCGCAGCGTTACGTCCTTAAGCGACGGTGGCACGTCACCTTCAGTTATCCGCTGGGCGAAGCCTTCAACAACTGCCGTCTTGCCGACCCCCGCCTCACCCGTCAGAATCGGGTTGTTTTGACGGCGGCGCATCAGAACATCAATTATCTGCCGGATTTCTTCGTCGCGCCCAACGATAGGATCCATTTCCTTACTCCGGGCCTTTTCCGTAAGGTCCACCGAAAACCTCAAGAGGGCCTCCTGTTTGCCCATTGCAGCCGGTGCCATCTCTGCAGGACCGCGACCGGCTTCGGCCTCGGCCTGGATGGAAGTACCATCCGTTGCTGAGAGGGATTCCTCTGGCGAGCCGCCCACGATTTTCGCGAACTCGTCCGTTAACTGCTCCAGCTTAATCTTGTTGAACTCGCTTGAGATACGCAGAAGAACACTCTTCAGATCGCGGGTCTTAAGGATGCCGACTATTAGGTGGCCTGTGCGAGTCTGTGATTCCCCGAATAAGAGGCTGCCGTAAACCCACCCTCGCTCGACAGACTCTTCAAGGTGGGAAGACAAATCCGAAATCGATGTAGAACCTCGGGGTAGTTGGTCCAGTTCCGACGTCATATCCGCGGCGAGGCGGGAAGGCTCTACGTCGAAGTGACGGATAATGCGGTGGAGATCCGAATCGGGCAGCTTCAAAATCTGGTGAAGCCAATGAACAAGCTCGACATACGGGTTGCCACGAAGCTTGCAGAAGACTGTGGCACTTTCGATAGATTGGTAGCCCAAACTGTTGAGCTTGCCGAATAGAGATGCGCGACTAATTTCAGACATTATTGTACCCTCTCGCCATCTTGGCGTATGTCAGTAAATTGGGGCTACTCATTGCGACTTCTTTCATCAGGTTGCTATAATATTTACTGGTGACTCGTTTACACACATTGTTTAGTTAAAATGCTCCACTATGTCAACCAATTTTTTTGTTTCGTTGTCCCTGAAGAATAAGATATTGTGCAATAATGGCCTGTATTGCCGAAAAAGTGCAATAAATTGCAAAAAAATGCCGGATTAACCCAATTTTCCTGCAAAAAAGTGCCCTTGGGCAGCTAACTCGGATACTATGATGATTTAGAAAACCCGGCTCCGATGCACCGAAATGGCTGAGCATAGGCAGACGAGCATTAGTGTTCCATAATCAATGCGCTCACGCACGTCAATACAAGCGGATACGAAAGTAGATTGGCTTGACCCGGGTTGTATAATCTGAGAATTCCCATTTGCACACCGGCAAGCCGGTGCTGGGCGCTTTTGGCCGGCGGATGGCCGGACGCGAACTTTCTATGGAGGCAACTTACGGGGGCCACCGACTGAACTCAGGAATCCGGACCGCATGAGCTTTTGAACTACGGCCAAACAGCCAGGGATGATCTTTTCCGGAGCGGTTTTGGCTCGACCGGCTGCCTCCTCCACAAGCTCACGCAAGGTTCGCCGGCC
>JAUVYZ010000050.1 GCA_030602845.1 Phycisphaerae bacterium
TGAGAAAAGGATTGATAGTACGTTGAGAAAAGGATTGATAGTACGTTGAGAAAAGGATTGATAGTACGTTGAGACAAGGATTGATAGTACGTTGAGAAAAGGATTGATAGTAACAACCGTCTGCTGTTTTGTGGTATCGGCCTTGCCCGCTCATGCTGCGGGGAAACTGTTAGGCGACGGCGACGACGGCAACCGGACAAATCCGGTACATCTAATTCCACTGTATGACGGCGATAGAATAAAAATAAAGGCCGGCGATGAACAGCCGCAGCCTTTTTCTCTGCGCCAAACATGCGGCAGGTGTCACAATTACGAGAACATTAGTGGGGGCTGGCATTTTAATTCCGCGGACCTGAATGTTCCAGCGGGACGCCCGGGCGAGCCCTGGGTTCTGGTGGATTCTGAGACCCGAACGCAGATACCCATTTCGGGCCGAGGCTGGCCGGGTACATTTAAGCCGGCAGAGGTCGGCATTACCCCCTGGCCGTTTCTAAAACACTTCAGCACCCATATGCCCGGCGGCAACTACGGCGAAATACCCGATGATAAAGATATGCAGGCAATTCTCAAAGGGCAGGTTGCCGGCAGCTATGAAATCAACTGCCTGACCTGCCATAACGCCGACCGCAGCCAGGACCAAAGCGACGCTGCGCTGCAGGCAGTCCTGCAAAATTACAAATGGGTGCCCACCGGAAGCTGCGGCTTTGCGAAGGTAAAAGGAGCCGTTGCATCCCTGTCGGAATTCTTTGACCCTGAGTTAGACGAAATACCAATAACCGTTGGCTATGATAAGAGCAGGTTTAATCAAGCCGATGAAGTATTCATCGATATCGTTCGCAGGCCGCCGGCCAACCGGTGCTATTTTTGTCATTCCACGCAGGACATAGCAAGGGCCGGACAAATGGAGTGGACGCGCGATGAAGATGTGCACTTGGCCGCTGGATTGACCTGTGTCGATTGCCACCGTCATGGTCTTGACCACAACATTACCCGTGGATATGAAGGTGAAGCCCAGCCCCTGCGGCAGGGGCGGGGTGAAGCACCCGACTCAACAAACGGGTCCGCAGCTACCCTGTCATGCAAAGGCTGTCATACGACGGGACGTTTGGGCGCGCCTGTGCCGAAACATCCGGGTATCCCGCTGGTGCACTTCGAGAAGCTGACGTGTACGGCGTGTCATTCGGGGAACTGGCCGGAGAAAAAAACAGGCCTGGTTAAGACCGCCAGAATTCACAAGCTCGGCCTTCACGACATACATCACGTTGATTTAGAACTCCCGCACATAGCGGCACCGGTCTTTGTGAAGGGCCAGGACGGCAAAATCGCCCCTCATAAGCTGCTCTGGCCTGCGTTCTGGGGCCGGATGAAAGATAAGACCGTTACGCCCCTGATGCCGGAGGTGATAAGAGAAGCTGCTGTGGATGTTTTGGAACTGGAAGTGGAAAGCACCGAGACAGTAAACGGTTGGAGGCCGCTGAAACCCGCGCAAATAACAGGGGTGTTAAAGCTACTAAATGAACAACAAGCCGAGCGGGGCGAAGCGGTATATATTTGCGGCGGGAAGCTGTATCGTATAACCAAAGAAGGCAAACTTGAAGCATCCGAGCACGAATTGGCCCGGCCTTATTCCTGGGCGATAGCGCACGATGTTCGCCCGGCTGCACAGTCATTAGGCGTTCGCCGCTGTGAGGATTGCCATTCGACAGATGGACCTTTCTTTTTCGGCGAAGTCGCCGTTGACTCTCCTATCGTCTCCGAACAGGATTCCGTTAAAAAGATGGTCGAATTCCAGGACATTGATGCTGTTTATGCCTGGGCATTCGCCTTTTCATTCGTATTTCGTCCGTGGCTGAAGGTTGATGCTCTTGGTTCGTGTGCGCTTCTGGCCGTGGTTTTATTGTTATATGGGCTTAAGGCCCTGGGATGTATTGTTAAGGTGCTGGCCGAGAAAAATTAGGCGAGCAAGCTTGAGAAAGTAATATGTTTCGTATAATTTCGATAATTGGTTTCGTAGTTACTTTTCTGGGTATTGCCGTATGCTGTATGGCTTTACCGTGCTGCAAGGAATGTGGGTGGAGGCCCGGACAAATTTTGAGAAGGCTCGTTCATCTTTTTACACTGCTTTTCGTGGAGCAGAAGTTAAGTCTCCTGGGCGTTTTTAAGAAGCTGGTTTATCTGGTTGCGTTACTTTGCTTTGTGATATTGGCAGTAAACGGGTTTCTTACAGCGGTGGTCTTGGGAAGGTCTATTTCCGGCTACTGGATAATGCTGCAGACTACCGCTGGAGCAGTTTTCGCAGTCTGCGTGGCGGTTCTGGCCGTGATGTGGGCGTGCCGTCACCGTTTCAATGAAAGTGATTGGCCAGGGCTGCAGCGTATCCTTGAGCGTATCACTCTGGTCAAAAGAGCCGGCGAAGAACCGCTTAATAGAAGCCAGGCAGACGGAGTGCCTGGTCTCGGGCAGAAAATAACTTTCTGGCTGCTTGTCGTGTTGGCCCTGCCGTTAATCTTATCGATGGTTTCGAGTATGTTCCCGCTTTTCGGAACCCATTGGCAGGAACTGCTTTTAGAACTGCACCGTTACAGCGCATTACTGTTTGCGTTGGTTGCAATTGTGCATATTTACCTTGTAATCCGAACTCGAATGAGCGAATAGCAAGACCCAAGACGCAAGACCCAAGACCCAAGACTTGAGTCTGGAGTCTTGAGTCTGGAGTCTTGAGGGACAAGAAAGGAGAAAGAGCCGATGCAAAAGGTAAAAGTAGCTGTGGTTGGGCTCGGTTTCGGAGCCGAGTTTATTCCTCTCTATCAAAGACATCCTGACGCTGAATGTTACGCTATTTGCCAGAGGACCGAAGACCACCTGAATGAAATAGGCGACCAGTTCGGCATTGAAAGACGGTTTACCAAATTTGAAGACCTTTTAAGCATTGACGAGCTGGACGCCATCCACGTCGTTTCGCCCATAGCCGACCATGCCTGGATGACACTTGCCTCTCTAAATGCAGGCAAGCATGCCGCCTGTACGGTCCCAATGGCTACGACCGTGAAAGACTGCCTTGAAATTGCAAAGGCAAGGAAGAAAGCCGGCAAAGTGTATATGATGATGGAGACGGCTGTATATACGCGGGAATTCCTTTATGCAAAGGAGCTCGTTGAATCGGGCAAGCTGGGCAAGATTCAGTTTTTAAGGGGTTCACATCAGCAGAATATGGGATTGCCGGGCTGGCCGGACTACTGGTACGGCTTTCCCCCGATGCACTACGCGACCCACGCTGTCAGTCCGCTGCTTTGCCTTGCGAAAAAGCCGGTGGAATCACTCGTCTGTTATGGCTCAGGAGTAATTGCAGAAGATTATATCAAGCGCTACAATTCGCCTTTTGCAATTGAAACCGCTATCCTGAAACTCGCCGATTCCGACCTTGCCTGCGAGGTAACCAGGTCGCTCTTTGATACAATTCGACAGTACAGAGAGAGCTTCGATGTATATGGCACGAAACTTTCATTCGAATGGGAGCAGGTTGCCGGTGATGGGCCGGTGATTTATTCCGGCTATGAAGATGCCAAGCGGATAGAGGTCCCCGATTATGGGCGCCTGCTGCCGAAAGAGATAGCTCCCTTCACAGGGGCGGGCGTCTATGATGAAGAACACGAGCACACTTCGTTTATTCAGGGTGCCGGACACGGCGGCTCTCATCCGCATCTGGCTCACGAGTTTATTCGTGCGATTATCGAAAACCGCCAGTCTGCGGTCGATGCAAAAACTGCCGCAAACTGGACGATGGCAGGGATATGCGCACACGAATCAGCAATGAATGATGGCAAGAGAATTGAAATCCCACAGCCGGATTAGTCCTTTGTTCTGTAGTAAAATACTTCTCTGGATGATTATTAAAAAACTGGTGAATCAACGGTGCAAGTGTTATATTGCGTAAATACCCGGCAGCGTGCCGGGATAACATAATCGAGATAGTTTATTTAGGAGAACGAATTATGAGTAATGGAGTACTGCCAGATTACGTAAGTATGGCCAAGCCGAATCCGATGGAGAATCGGGCTCCCTGGTACAAGAACACGGCACCGACGTACGCGGGTATTTTCCTGTGGTTCGTGTTTTGGAACAAGATGGCCAGCGGGGGAACGGACGCACCGGGCGGGGTGCTGGGCCGGGGTCTTGGCGTGGCCATACTTGGGCTGATTGTTGCCGCCCTGCTATGCCACTTTCTGTTCTATCTGGTTCCCGGCCTTTTCGGGATGAAGACGGGTCTGCCGCTGTATGTCGTTGGGACATCGACGTATGGTGTGCAAGGCGGGCTTTTGATGCCGGGGTTTCTAATGGGAGTACTGCAATTCGGGTGGCTCGGGGTCAACGCCTATTTTTCATCGATGGCGTTGGCGCCGCTTTTCGGCGGTAGTACGACAGCCCAGATAATCATCGCCATCGTTTGGGCGGCCGTGGCAGCGTTTGTGGGATTGAAAGGCATCCAGTACGTTGCCAAAGTAGCTACTTTTCTTCCACTGATTCCGTTAGTCATATTGGTGATAATGATAGCGAAAACTATTGGTGGAATAGGAGACTTTGAGGCGGAGAAGCTTGTAGCGGCTGGTGTTACGGAGGGCGGCCCGACTGTTGGCTTGAGTGTTTTTGGCGTAATTGCCCTGTGCATAACCTATATCGTAGGATTCTTTGCCACGGCCGGAGCAGCGGGTGTGGACTTCGGGATGAACAACAAGGATGAGAAAAACGTCCAGATGGGCGGCCTGGTTGGCATCGCTCTGGCCACTATCGTTGCGGGCGGAGCGGCAATCCTGATAGCAGCCGGCGCTTTCGGTAAAGGCCTCGGGGCAGGGCTCGACACAGCAGATATAGATTTTATGAGCACTATCATGGGCTCAGAGGGTGCCGGCAAGACCCTGGGCTTGCTGCTCGCGGTTGCAGCCTTCCCACCGGCGTGCTTCTCATCGTTCATAGCGGCGAACAGTTTCAAGACGACCTTGCCAAAGGTGAATCCTTTCGTTTCGGTCGGCGTCGGAACTGCTGTAAGTATTTTCCTTGCCGTGACGGGTTTGGCAGAAAACGTTCTGGGCGTTTTCACGATTATCGGTGCGGCCTTTGGTCCGGTTTGTGGTGCGATGATGGTTGATTACCTGATGGCGGGCAAGAAGTGGGCGGGTCCTCGCGCCGGCTGGAACTTTGCCGGGTGGATTTCCTGGGTTGTTGGCTTTATCGTTGGAATGGCCCCGTTGGTCGGCCTTGCCAACATCCCGGCAGCACCGCTGATGGCCTTTATCGTCGGCGCGGTGCTCTACTTCATCCTTGCCAAGGCGGGGCTTGAGTCAAAAGTGCTCGAGATGACTGCGGCCCCGGGCGAGGGTGCAAGTCAAGATGCACCAAGCTAAGAAAAGAGCGAATGATCGCCTAAAGTAGTGAATTGATTGTTTGAGGCAGGGATTCGGGAGATACCGAATCCCTGCTTCGTTTGACTTTACCAGGGAAAACACCGGGCAAAGAAAAGAAAAAAATAACTTCGTGGTCGGCTTGACAAGTTCGTCTAAGTAACATAAAATGCTCGTTCTGATTGAGTCGGGCAAACGATAGTTTGCTGAAAAATAACGTGCCGTCAGTAACGCAGAATTTTGAGGTTAAAAAGAAATGATGAAAAAAGGTTTTAATTCAATTGTGAAGGTTTGCGTCCTGGTGTTGTTTGCGATGTCCTTGTGCCTTGTTTATTCCTGCAAAGAATCTTCGCAGGAGCCGGCTTCTCCCAACAGCCCCGGTCAGCAGACTACTGATAATATTAAAAGCGATGCCAACGACACGGAGAAGACCACCGTTGAGACTTCAAAGGAACCCACGACCGATAGTGCAGGTTGGGTGGCTATCGACATCAAGCTGCCCAAACCGATGTTCGTGGGCACGCCGCAGGATACCAAGGTGCCTAATCTTGAGAAACCGCTGGGCAGGAAGCGCGACCCATTCTATGCTCCGGTTGGAGCAAAAAATGTCGCCTTCGAAAAACCGGTGACCAGCACCGACGACCTGCCAATCATCGGCGAGCTCGAAATGCTCACCGACGGAGACAAAGAAGCGGCTGACGGCAGTTACGTTGAGTTAGGCCCTTTTAAGCAAAGCGTTACTATCGACCTCGAAGCTGAGTACAACATATACGCCATTCTGTTCTGGCATTATCATAAGCAGGCCATCGTGTACTATGATGTGGTCGTGCAGGTTGCCAGTGACCCTGATTTTATCACGAATGTTACGACCGTGTTTAACAATGATATTGACAACTCCGCCGGCTTGGGTGTCGGCAAAGATATGCACTATAGCGAAACCGCAGAGGGCAAACTTATCGACGCCAAGGGCGCCCGCGCCCGCTACGTCCGCCTTTACAGCAAGGGCAATACCAGCAACGATTTGAACCACTATATCGAGGTCGAAGTTTTCGGCAAACCCGCGATATGAATCCAGTTAGACATTCCGAAGATAAAGAAATAGCTATCTCTAAGGAAAAAAGTTGTCAACATCCATATATGTCTAACGGAATGAAATGGTCAAAAAAATGTTGTTTACTTCTTTTGGCCGCGACAATAGCCGCTATTGCGCTGCGCCTGCCACTGTTGGGGCAGCGTCCCATGCACGGCGACGAAGCGGTTCACGCCATCAAATTCGGAGACCTGCTGGAGAAAAGTTTCTATCGCTATAATCCCAATGAGTACCACGGCCCGACGCTTAACTACCTGACCTTGATACCGGCCTGGCTCAGTTCAGCCGGGAAACTAACCGAAGTAAGCGAATTTACTCTGCGCATCGTGCCTGTTTTTTTCGGGGTGTGTCTGGTGCTGCTGCTTTTGCTGCTGGCTGATGGCCTGGGGCGGACCGTCGCGGTTTGTGCCACCGTATTGACCGCTATCTCACCAGCTATGGTTTTCTACAGTCGCTACTACATTCAGGAAATGCTCCTGGTCTGTTTCACCTTTGGGGCAATTACTTCCGGCTACCGCTACACTCAGAGCAAGAACATCACCTGGGCCTTACTGACGGGGGTGTTCCTGGGGCTTGCGCACGCGACCAAAGAAACATTCATCATTGCTTTCGACTCAATGCTGTTGGCTCTGGTGCTTACACTCTTGCTGAAGAGCCGACGGGACGGCTCCGGTGGTTTTATCAAGACCGTCCGAGCAGTAAAGCCCTCGCACTTCAGTGCAGTGGTTGCGGCCGCTATAATAGTTTCAGCCTTGTTTTACTCATCATTTCTCACCAACCCAAACGGAATTTGGGATTCGGTTCGAACTTATGCGACCTACTTCGACCGGGCCCGTCAAAACCAATTACATGAACATCCCTGGCATTATTACCTCAAAATGCTCATTTATTCCAGATACGGTTCAGGGCCGGTCTGGAGCGAAGCCCTTATCGTCTTTTTAGCTGTGGCGGGCTTCATAGTTGCTATGACGAGAAAGGGCTTATCTGGTGTTAATTTTCATTTGCTCAGGTTCATCGCCTTTTACACGCTCATAATGACCGTGTTGTATTCCGTAATCCGATATAAAACTCCCTGGTGTTTGTTAGGGTTTCTGCATGGTATGATTCTGCTGGCCGGTGTCGGAGCCGTGGCACTGATAAAGCTGTCGCCAAACGTTTTGGCCCGGACGTTTATCAGCTTGCTGTTGGTCGCCAGTGGAGTCCACCTCACCTGGCAGGCATATTCAGGCAGTTACAAGTTCTACGCCGACACGCGCAATCCGTATGTCTACGCTCATCCGACCACAGATGTTTTTACCATAGCGCGACGGGTGGAAGAGATAGCCCAGGTTGACCCTAATGGCCGCGAAATGATAATTCATGTTATCTGCCCCGGCAAAGATTATTGGCCACTGCCCTGGTACCTGCGTTCTTTTCCCAATGTTGGTTACTGGACCGAGGTTGATAATGTCAAACCGCCCGCTGTCGTCATTATTGCTTCCCCCGCGGTTCAGCCGGCTCTTATGAAAAAGTTAAATGAATTCAGCCCTCCAGGCAAGCGCAACCCGTATGTGGCTCTGTTTGACAGGTACATAGAATTGCGCCCGCAAATCGAATTACGCGGCTACGTATTGTGGGACCGCTTCCAGCGGCAGATACAGTCTGTTCAACCACAAACAACAGGTGAAAAATGACTCAGCCGCAACCAGAAATTTGCTTTGTTAAGAGCGATTGGGATTCAATCCCCGGTCTGCAGCGTTTTTCCCACGAGGCCATGGCGACCACTTTCGAGGTCATCATCCTGCACGAGGATGCCCGCTACGCCCAACAGGCGGCCCGGGCCGCTTTCAATGAGCTTGACCGGCTCGAGGCCGAACTCAGCCGATTCATCGAAAACAGTGACATCTCCCGGATTAACAATCTCGCCCCCAAGGGGTCTCTGCGGGTTGGCCTGGACGCGTTCGAATGCCTAAAGCTTGGTGCCCGGATTTATGCCGAAACCAATGGGGCTTTTGATATTACCATTGGGTCGCTGCTGGGCTGCTGGCTTGGCGAGGATGAAAAAGCACGCACACCTTCTAAAGAGCAGCTCAATCTTGCCCGCCAGCGTACCGGCATACACCTTTTTGAACTGGACGAAGCCGAGCATACGGTGGAGCTACTGGCCCCCGCCATTTTGCTTGCCCCTCTGCTTCTTGCGAAGCAAAACGAGGGGCTTCGCAAAAGTGAAGCAGCGGGGGTGCAAATTGACCTCGGCGGTATCGGCAAGGGCGACGCGGTTGACCGGATGGCTGAGATGCTGCGCGACTGGAGTATTGATACCGCTGTGATTCACGGGGGCTACAGCTCGGTTCTGGCGATGGACGCCCCATCCGGGACAAAAGGCTGGCCCCTGACGTTAAGCAATCCGGATAATCGCAAACAGACCTTAGCCGGCCTTCATTTGCAGGGCCGGGCCCTGAGCGGCTCAGGTTTGCAGAAGGGCCGGCATATCATCGACCCCCGCACGGCTCGGCCGGTTGAGGAAAAACGCGCCGCCTGGGCCTGTGCCCCTGACGCCGCAACCGCAGATGCCCTTTCAACCGCCTTTATGGTTATGACCCCGGATGAGGTCAAAAAATACTGCTCGAACCACCCGGATACACTGGCTATGATTGTACTGGAAGACGGGGGCGAACAGGCACAAAAAGACAGGATTTTGCGTTTCGGCCCCTGGAAGAAGAGCGAGCCACCTGCCAAGTTATCAGGATAGCAGGATACCAGGTTATCAGGATACCAGGTTATCAGGATACCAGGATACCAGGTTATCAGGTTGGCTGATTCCCTGATCGCCTGATCTCCTGATGGCCTGATCTCCGCTTAATAGTCATCAGCTCAAAAAGAACACGCCACAGACTCCGCGTCGGCGATAGCCGACTGTCACGGTCGCAGGTCCAATCGACGGGAAATTCTTTTATCCGGTAACCCTCCTTTTGGGCCCGCAGGATGATTTCCACATCGAACATAAATCCATCAGTGACACACTGCCCATATAATGTTCGTGCGACGTCGCCCCGATATATTTTGAATCCGCATTGCGTATCGGTGAATTCAGCGGGTATTTTCATACCGTAAATCACAGACCAGTGAAAAATCCTGGAACAAATCCGCCGATACCAGCTCTGGGCCTTTTCAATCTTGCATCCCCGCATTTTCCTCGACCCATGCGCTATATCACACGCCCCGCTTTTCAGTAACCCAAGCCCTCGCAAAACATCCTCATAGGGTACGCAACATCCGCTGTCGGCAAACATCACATATTCACCGCTTGTTTCCTTTATGCCTCTGCGAACAGCATAACCTTTGCCGCGATGGTGCTCATAACGGACGACCTTCAGTGTTGCGCCTGAGAAAATTTCAACATTTTCTGCAGCTTCGGCGGTGTTGTCCTTGCTGCCGTCATCGACGACTATAATCTCTCCC
>JAUVYZ010000191.1 GCA_030602845.1 Phycisphaerae bacterium
CAGCGGGGCAGTTGCGGAAAACTTTGTTCCATTCGTCATTCCTGCTCGGCCAAATCCTGACTCGCCGATAGCGTATCCTTCCTCGCAGCCAATTAAGACCGACACCGACCGCCTGGTTGTGCGCTCCGGCCATTTCTATCGCGGCGGCCAGCGCGTTCGTCTCTGGGGCGTCAACCTATCGTTTGGAGCTAACTTGCCCAAACACGAAGATGCCCCCTACATTGCAGCCCGCCTGTCGGCGGCCGGCGTCAACGTCGTCCGATGTCACCACATGGACAGTGCCCGGTGGCCCCGCGGACTATGGAACGCCAGGGACGGCAAGAGCATTGCTCCGGAGGCCCTCGATAGACTGGACTATTTTATCGACCAACTTGCCCGCCACAGGATATGTGTCAATATCAACCTGCACGTCGGGCGGGTGCACAGCCAGTTTCTGGGCTTACCCAAAACCAATCGCCAATACGATAAAATCTCGAACATCTTCACGCCCGCCCTGATTGACGCTCAGAAGCAATATGCCCGCGAGCTGCTGACCCACATCAACCGGTATCGCAAGGTCCGCTACGCCGACGACCCGGCTGTGGCGATAGTCGAAATTACCAATGAAAACAGCCTCTTTATGTGGGGCAGCGAGCAGACGCTGCGCACACTGCCCCAATACTATGCAGATATACTGCAAGGCAAGTTCAACGCCTGGCTGCGGAAGCGCTACGGCTCAACTAACAACCTCCGCGAGGCGTGGGCCGAAGGCGCAGAACCGCTTGGAAAGAACCTGCTGGTCAACGGCAACTTCCGTACGATGGCGGCTGGCAGAAGTGCCCCGGAGAACTGGCACCTGGAACAACATTCGGGGTGCAGGGCTTCACTTTCCCGCCGGCGCTACCAGTCCCGGGACGCGGTTCGCATTGAGATTGACAAGACGACTGGGACCGACTGGCATCTCCAATTGAACCAGGGCGGCTTTCCCGTCAAGGCAGTGCAATACTACACTGTCATCTTCCAGGCCGCCAGCGATGAGCCGCGCCAGATCAACTGTAGTCTCGGGCAGGCGCACAGCCCCTGGAGTAATCTCGGCCTATCACAGCGAGTGGAACTGACCAGCAATTGGCAGACGTTCCGCTGCGGCTTTGTTGCCAGGGCCGATGACAACAACGCCCGTATTAGCTTTTCGTTCGGCGGCGGCAAGGTCCCATTTTACCTTGCGAATGTGGAATTCCGGCCCGGCGGTCGAGTAGGCCTGGACAAAAACGAATCCATCGAGGCCGGCAGCATCGCCCTCTTCGCCGACAGTGAGACACCAGCCCGCACTCTCGACCGGATGCGATTTCTTGCAGAAACCGAAAAGGCCTACTTCAATAGAATGCGAAACTTTATCAAAAATGACCTCGGCTGCAAGGCGCTTGTAACCGGCACGATTGTCTTCGGGCCGCTGGGACTGTACGCCCAGAGCGATATGGATTTCATCGACGCCCACGCTTACTGGCAGCATCCGCGGTTTCCGGGCAGGCCGTGGGACCGCGGCAATTGGCTCATTAGCCAAAAGCCGATGACCAACTACCCCGCCGAGGCGACGCTGTTTCAACTTGCCTCAAAACGCCTCCTCGACAAGCCATTTACCGTCAGCGAATACAACCACCCTGCTCCCCTCGACTCCCAGGCCGAGTGTGTGCCTATGATTGCATCATTCGCCGCGGCGCAGGACTGGGACGGGCTCTGGCTATACACTTATAGTCACAGCTCGGACGATTGGGACCGACAGACGTTGAACAGCTACTTTGACATCGACACCAACCCAGCCAAGTGGGGCTTTATGCGCGCCGGGGCTGCTATCTTCCACGATGCTGGAATTGCACCGCTGAACGAGTTAATCTTCTTTGGCTCGGACAGGACTTCCAACATGCTCACGTCACTTGCAAAGCTGCACCTCAAGCATGACCGGGACATGTTAGCAGCAATCGGCCGCAGCCCCGAAGAAGCCCGCCAAGCAATGCCATCTGCGAAACTGGACTGGTCGGTCGAGGATGGCAAAGGATTTTATGCCGCCCGTGGCCGGTGTGCATCGGTTTATACCGGCTACGCCGAGAGGTTTGAAAAAGCTACGGATGGACAGATTTCTATTGCGGCGCCGGAGTTTGTAGCTTTAACGGTGACGGCACTTGATAGGGACCCTGCGAGGTCTTTGGACAAAAGCCGAAAGATTCTGGTTACGGCCTGCGGCCGATGTGAGAATACCGGTATGAAGTTTTCGGAGGACCGGCGTACCGTCGGCCGCAACTGGGGCGGGGCGCCCGTGCAGATTCAGCCGGTTGAGGGGACATTGACCCTGCCAAAAGGCCGATGGATATGTCACGCCCTCGGTCCAGACGGTGTACCAAAGCACCAGGTGCCCATCTCATACAAAAACAAACGGGGCGTTCTACAAATGACGCCGAAGTATAAAACGATGTGGTACCTTCTGACGCGAGAGAGGTGATTACAGTGAGAGCTTTTAGAACCTGGCTGGCTGTTTTTCTTCTTCTGGCTGCTGGAACTGCGGCTGCGTTCAATGGACATATTGTCACCGAAGGTCCGCTGAAATTGACCATAGGCAACATCGAGGATATCACGGAGTATGATACTCCGCGGGAGGTAAAGGTCACAGCCAGGAATAACGGAGAGTCTCCGCTCAAGGTTCAGTTGCAGATGGCCGGCCTTGTGGACGAATGGTATGCGGTCGGCGAGACGGAAAAACGTCTCGCAGTTGCTCCCGGCAAGGAGACAACAACTACTTTTCGAATAGCTGCCAAAGAAGGCGCATGTTCAGCACTATATCCTGTTCACGTTTATGCAACTTTTCAACATCGGGGACGAGCGGTGACAGCCCCCACTGCTTCGTTTTTGCGAAGCCCCTCGTTTTGCTTCGCAAGAAGCAGAGGGGCAAGCAAAACGGTGGGGGCCGTTCAAATATTCAAATCCAATTTCAAAAAGACAATCCATGCGTCCGCAAAACCGCCTGAATTACCGATGAATATCGTTCCGGCCAATGGAGCCCTGCCGCTCTGGCTGGTGCGGACACATCGGGTGGCATGGCGCTATTACGACAGGCCTCTGGTCTATATGCCAATTGGCTGGCAGGGGTCGTCTCCAGAGTCGTCTGCTACCTTTTCAAGTCTCCGCGTTACTCGCGGCACAACGAAGGACGCCATCCAGATGCACCCGCCGTGGAAACCGGGCGGTGGAACCATCTTCGCCGAATTCTTGCTTAAACTCCCGGATATTACGCCAATCAAACTGGTTTTCGCCAACGCCATACGCGACCACACAGCGACGGAACCTCCCAGCGATGGCGTAACATTCCGCGTGTGGGCCGGCGACGAGAAGCTCTTCGAGCGTCACACCGACAGTAAGATATGGGTTGACGGCCAAGCCGATTTGAGCAAATTCGCCGGCAAGAAGATATTACTGCGATTAGAAAGCCATCCGGGGCCGAAGCGTGATACGACCTGTGATTCATCCTACTGGGGCGAGCCGATGATTATCGCAGGAACCTTGCCCGCACAACTCACAGATTCCGGGCGAGAAGAACTCCGCAGCCGTGCCAGGGACATCGTCAAATCGCAAAAGAAAGCCGGCAGGAACGAGTTTGTCTTCAAACTTGAGGATGATTACACAGCGGCAATTGTCCTGGGCAAAAACGGTCTGGCTGATTCCGCCATTGCCTTCGGCAAGGGCACACGCTGCGTGGTATTTGACGGTTTGCAGGTCTCGGTTCTGCGGCACAAGGTCGGACCGCAGCCGTCACAGCTCATCGTGCGAAAGGTCGATACAAAAAAGGATAGGTTGTCCGGGAAATTAAGAATTGAGAATCGCCTTTCGCTCGCAGACGAAGAATTTGATTTGACTGCGGAGGTTTGGAAAGACAAAAGCGGTTTGCGCATAAAGCTTAAATGCCCGAAGCGGATTACCGATATAGCGCTGGGACAGGCCGACCAGAAGGCCCCTCGTGTTTACTATGGCCATGGGTACTGCATCGTCGAGCCGAAAACTTTCAGGGCAAACTTTGGTGGACACAATCTGTCAACAAGTCACGTCGGATTTGATTTTGAGAAAGGCATCTCACTTCTGACTGCCTGCGACAATCCTCCGGACTATCTGGAAGTGAATCCCGCCCAGAGAATATATGCGCTTCACACGCATCTCGATGCGACGATTGCCTTCGTGCCCAGCATCAAGGGGGCTTTCGATTGTGCCCGAAAGTATCGTCCCCTGTTCGACAAAAAGGCAGCCGCTGGAGTAAAACGTAAGGCAGGTCGATTTGTTTTTGACATCTGGGGCGGCCGTTATGCCGATATCGCTGAGACGATGAAGCGGATGATAGCTTACGGCCTGACCGACTCGCTGCTGACCATGCACGTCTGGCAGCGACGGGGTTACGACTACCGTTTGCCGGACATTTACCCACCGCAGCCACAGCTCGGCACAATTGAGGACATGCAGCAAATCGCAAAGGTCTGCGCCGAGCACGACATTCCGTGGGGCCTGCACGATAACTACATCGATTTTTATCCCGATGCAGCCGATTACAGCTACGACCACATCTGCTTCACCGAACAGGGCACGCCTATCAAGGCCTGGCTCAATAAAGGCCGCAATGCCCAGAGCTATCGCTGGCGGCCGGACCATATCATGCCTTTCGTCAAACGCAATCTGAAACTCATCAAGCCGAACCTCAAACCGACACACTACTTCATTG
>JAUVYZ010000051.1 GCA_030602845.1 Phycisphaerae bacterium
ACGGTGGTGTCGGTGGTGGTATAACTGGAGATGGTATGGGCGGAGCCGGTGGCAGCTGTCGTGGGGGAGGAATATGTTGCGATGACAATAGCCAGTCGATTATCGAAAACTGCAGCATCTACAACAATACAACATCAGGTGGCGACGGTGGTCGGGGTGAAACTTGGAGTGATACTGACGGTGGTGGCGCAGGTGGTGATGGTTATGGCGGAGGTATATTTGCCGGCTCCACAAGTGAATCGACAATTGAAAACTGTGCCATCGCTGGAAATACAGCATCAGGTGGCGACGGCGGCCCTGACGGTCCCCTCGGCAATGGTGGTGACGGTGGTGATGGTTGCGGTGGAGGCATATTTGGGGGCTCATCAAGTGAATCAACAATTGAAAACTGTACCATCGCTGGAAACACAGCATCAGGTGGCAGCGGCGGCTCGGGTGGTACCAATGGAAGCAATGGCAATGATTATGGAGCTGGCGTATGCTGCGGCACCGCCGGCACGGCAACTATTACAAATTCCATCATCTGGAGCAATGATGGGGATGCGATATACGATAGCGAGCCCAATGTAACCTACAGCGACATCGAGGATGGTTGGCCCGGCGAAGGCAATATTGACACTGACCCATGCTTTGCCGACCCTTGCAACGGCGATTATCATTTACAATCCACTGCCGGCAGATGGGACCCGAATAGCCAAAATTGGGTTCAGGATGATGTGAACAGCCCGTGTATCGATGCAGGCGACCCCAATTCGGATTGGACTGCGGAATTATGGCCACACGGCAAACAGATAAATATGGGGGCCTATGGGGGCACGCCACAGGCAAGTATGTCCTTATCAGATGCGGGTAATGTTGCTGATTTGAATAATGATGATTCAGTAGATTACAAGGATTTGATGTGGTTCACAGACGATTGGCTTTGCCAGCAGGTTCTGTTATCCGAAGACCTCGACAGAAACAGAATTGTAAATTTCCTCGATTTTAGTATTTTTGCTAACAATTGGCTCTGGGACGAATAGTGTTAGAGTCGGATTGAATCAATTTCTCATCTGAGCCGATTGGTAATCTGCTGTAGTTCACTCTGGGATGATTAATTTTGTGCCCGGCCTGAGCTTGTTTGCATCTCTTATAACATTTCGGTTGGCATTAAGAATCTTTTGCCATTTGTTTTCAGAGCCGTAGTATTCCCGGGAAATGCCGGAGAGGGTTTCACCCTCACGGATGGTATGAATTATTTTCTCGACTTGTTTGCGGATTGTGAAGTCCGGCACATCACTTTGTTCGGTTTCAACCTTGGCAATCAGAGGCAGAACCGGCTGCTCGATAGATTCCTGCCGGGACCCGGCATTGTAAGAGTTCAGCATTCGTGCTTTTGTGCTCATACTGGGGCGGGTAGAGAGCCAGAGCATAGCAAAGATTGTCAGTACCAGGCCCAGAACCATTCCTATTTTCAAATCTGTTTGCATTTTTGGTGCTCATTGGTAAATCGTATAGCGTATTGTGTATAGTATATCGTCCATCCGCCGTTATCTATTTACTTTTTTCATTTTCGATTTTGGCTGGCCCCCAAACGTTCTTTCTTTTTTAGCGCTTGCGGCCCCGGCGCCGAGCAGCAATACCGGAGCGGCTATCGCAATGGAGGAATAGGTGCCTATGATAATGCCGAGGCCGATTGCGAAGGTGAAGCCTCTCAGCCCCGGGCCGCCGAAGATGTACATTATCAGCACGACTATAAAGGTTGTGAAGGATGTTAGAAGGGTTCTGGAAAGGGTCTGGTTAATGCTGTTGTTAATTATCTGCGGATTCAGGCGGTCCTTGCGGCGATTTTCCCGAATACGGTCGAAAACGACAATGGTGTCGTTAAGCGAGTATCCGATGATTGTCAGAAGAGCCGCTATTATTGCCAGGTTGATTTTGAAATCTCCAATCAGCAGTCTTTCACCAATCGGCGTTGCTGCGATATAGGTGCAGGCGGTAATGGCACCGAGTGTGATACATACATCGTGCACCAGTGCTACGATTGCGGCAATGCCGTAGCGGACATTTCCGAATCGAATCCAGATATAAGTTACAATTGCAAACAATGACAGGATAACAGCAATCAGTGCGCGCGTCTTTGCCTCTGCGCCGACCGAGGGGTCAAACTGCCTCACTCGGGGCAGTGACCCTTCCAACTGGGCTGCGGCCAGAACCTTGGTCTTTTCGTTTTCAACAAATTGTGTGAATCGTGCCCGTTCCTCCTCACTTGGTTCACGAAATTCCGCTTCCGGCTCAACGCTGATATAGGCAAAGGAATTTACCGGCTGGTTTGGGTCCATTTCGTTCAGGTTTGAGCCGAGGATTTTATAGGAATAAGACCAGTTAAGTTCCTGCATATCCGGCTTGAATCGTAAATCCGACAATCTGGCGTTGATTTCTTCAGGGGTGGCGGCCCTTTCGATTTCGCACGTGATTCTAATACCGCCCATAAAATCAACAAGTTCAGGGTAGGAGTCTATAAGCTCTTCACTTATTTTTTCCTGCAAGGCGATTTCCGGTTGAAGGTTTTGCTGGATTTCCAGCTCGTCTGCGAAGGCAGTTCGTATTGCTTTATTGACAATCTCATCAACTTGTGGTTCTGAGATGTTGGCATCTTCAAAAGCCTTTGTCAGCACATTTTTTACCAGAGATTTGTTCACCTGGCTTGTTGTTATGACAAATGCCACAGGGCTTTTGGTGTCTTCTGTCGCGCGCAAATTGCTTAATTCTCCGCCAAATTTACCCTGAGCTTTTTGAATTGCGGAAATTACAGTTTCAGCGGTATGCCCCCCGGGTTCCGAAAAAGTAACGGTAACGGTGGTTTTGTTTGTCTCTGTGGTGTTGATTTCATATTGCTTGCCGGACTTTCCGATGCTGTAGACGTTCGCAGCTGCAAGGGCGGGGTTGGGATTGTTCGGGTCGTTTGCGATTTCACGGATTTTATCTTCCACATACTGCCTGGTTCGGGGTTCTTTCAGATTGAGCTGGACGCTTGTTCCGCCGGTAAATTCGATATCGTATTTATCGTCTCTTGTGAAGAAAACAAACAGCCCTGCTGCAATGAGCAGAGTTGATATGCAGAGGAAAATCGGCCTGGAGGCCATCCAGTTTATGTTTGGTTTGCGTATCAGCCGCAGCATTAATAAATGGTCTTTGATAATGCGCCTCGCTAAAAGAAAATCAAACATCACGCGGGTCACAAACAGTGCGGTGAACATACTCGAAGTGATACCGAGCATAAGCACGATAGCAAAGCCCTTTACTTCTTCCGACGCACGCCAGAGAAGTATCGCAGCGGTGATGAATGTGGTCAGGTTGGCATCTAAAATAGTTCTGAATGCCCTTTGGTAGCCGTTTTTTATGGCGATTCTCAGGGATGAGCCTTTCCCTTGCTCTTCCCGGATTCTCTCGAAAATGAGAACGTTGGCGTCAACACTCATACCGATAGTTAGTATGATGCCCGCGATGCCGGGCAGTGTGAAAGTTGCTCGGACACCTGCCATTATTGCCAGGACAAACAAAATGTTCATCAGCAGTGCAACGTCGGCGATTGAGCCGGCCTTCATATAGTAAATCAGCATACACAGCACTACCAGACATAAGCCGATTAAACCGGCTTTGATACCTTTGTTACGGTTGTCGGCGCCGATGGATGGGCCGATTGTTTTTATCGAGATGGGTTGCTCTATCAGCCGTGCGGGCAAAGAGCCGGCGTTTAGTTTGTTGACCATATCTTCAACTTTTGTTTGTGTGAAGCTGCCCGTTATTATGCCGTCCCTGCGTATCCTCGCTTGAATGGTCGGTGCCGATATGGCAATTCCGTCAAGCAGAACACAAAGCGGCCGGTCAAGATTTTTATCGGTAACCCTGAAGAATACTTTTCCGCCTCTTTCATCCAGTGTGAACCCAATAGCTCTTCGGCCCATTCTGTCACTTGTCGGATGGGCTTTTAATGTCCAATCCTCTTCGCCGGCGCTGTGCAGTATAGTTTCATCTCGTTTGTTGCTTGCCAGTACGTAATATTTGTTCCCAAATGCGGCAATGACCGAAGGATTGTCTTGTCCATCTAATACCGTAACGAAAACACGTCCTTGTTCGTCCCGTCCCATCCATTCATTAATACTTTCTACTTCACACCATATATGTTTATCGTCTGAGGCGTATTTCGGCCCTTTTTCTCTAAGGGATTCAACATAGCGGTCCATATCGTCTGAGTCCACTTCAGGGTGTCCAAGTGTCGGCAGTATTCTAAATTCCAGTATCCCCGCCCCTTTCAGCATTCGCTGAAGGTCTCTCGGGTCGTCCAGCCTGCCTCTGAATGGGTGATACTCGTCGTAGGCAGCGACTACGTTGTCAATTTTATCTGTCCGGTCTGCGAACTTGGTTTTGAGTCTTTCGATTTCCCGGCGCCTATCGGCTGACTTGAGCGGTTTTTCGAGACAGAAGTTTAGCTGGTCTTCAGTGAGGTTTAATTTATCGAGGTCTTTTTTTGCATTTTGGTATTTTTCGACAAATTCGGCGTCGGTTAGCTGGTTAACAACCCCCGCCCATTCGGCATACATTTTTACATATCTTGTCAGCAGGTCGAGATTAACCTCCGAGCCCAGGTAGTCCTTCAGGGCTTCTGTCAGTTGTTGCTCATTCAGCTTAATCCAATCATCACGGCGAAGTTTTATATCGTCGAGGTCAAGTCCGGTTAATGGTATTATACTTTCCGGGGTTTTGAGTTTTGAAGAGAGCTTGTCCCTTTCATTTTGCAGGGCCTTGCGTTCGTCATAGACTGCAGCGAGGGTATCGAGAATTGTCAGTCTATTAGGGTCGCCCTGGGTGAAATCGTTGAAATCTTCAGTTCGCTCTTCTACCGGTTTCTGGAGGGAGCGCATGATTATTGCCGGGTTGATATTTTCGTCCAGAAGCTCCTTCTTGGCCTTTTCAAAACTCTGTCGTTTTTGCCGTGCTTCTGCGCTTGCCAGCGGCATTTTTATTTCGAAGCGCGTGTTGCCCCGGGGCTGCCATATAAGGTTCTGGATGTTGGCGGGGTCTATTCGCCTTCGCAGAACTATTATCATTCTCTGGGCCAAATCTCTCTTTTCGTGCTCTTTAAGCCCCTGGGTGTCAATTTCGTAGATAAGACTTGTTCCACCTGCCAGGTCGATACCGGGCTTTAAGGTTTTGCCTGGCGGATATAAAGTCCAGGCCGCGACGACCACCAGGACAATAATTAAAACGGCTTTCGGTGCCACATTCTTGCCCATAACTTTCCTCGTACTGCGTTAATACGTATATGCGTAAACGAGTTAATGCGTTTACTTATCTACTCATCCACACATTCATTCATTCACACTTTATCTTTCGACAAATTTTTCCCAATTGCTGAAGAAGCAACTTTTATTTTTGTGTTAGTCGACTCGTCAACTTTTAGCGTAACCTCGTCATCCTTGATGTCAACAACGGTTCCGATAATTCCGCCGATTGTTCTGACTCTGTCATTTTTTCCCAGTGTTTGCACCATTTGTTTATGTTGCTGCTGTTTTTTCCGAGGCCCTCTAAAAAGCAGAAAGTACATCATTACAAACATCAAAACAACCCAAATCCACATACTACCTCCGAAGGGGCTTCGTCGCTGTGTCACGGGCGGAGCATTGGGGTCGGATGGTACAACCGTTGTTGCTTCGCCTTCTTCCTCATCGATCCGTGTTGCTTCAACACGTTCTTCGTTAGTTTCGGCTTGCGCTAATATCCATATATTCTTCATTTTTATTTTCCCTTCATAATTGATTATTCATTATTGGCAAGATATTAAATTATCATTTATCAATAATCAATAATCATTTTTTAATTGCTCGGCTGCCCAGTCGGTAAATTCGTCTTTTTTCAGGGCCTGCCTTATTTTGGCCATTAGTCTCTGGTAAAACCTCAGGTTATGCAGCGACACTAAGATTGGGCCGAGCATTTCTCCGACATTAAAGAAATGTCTGATGGTGCCCCGGCTAAAATTAGTGCAGCAGTAACAGTCGCAGCCGGCCTCGATTGGCTCGGGGTCGTTTATCAGGGCGCTGTTGCGTAGCCGCACAGGACCGTTTTCAGTAAAAGCAAAGGCGTTTCGCCCATTTCGGGTAGGCAGCACGCACTCGAACATATCGACGCCAGCCTTGACGGCGGCAATGATATCGGCTGGTGTGCCGACGCCCATCAGATAGCGAGGCCTGTCCTGCGGCAAAAACTTCGCTGTGTGAGCGACTGTTCTTATCATATTGTCGTGTCCTTCACCTACACTTAATCCGCCGATAGCATAACCGTCGAAATCCAATTTGACAAGTTCTGAGGCACAGTACGTTCGCAGGCCGGGGTTTATTCCGCCCTGGACGACGGCGAACAGCATCTGGCCATCGTTGGAATGAGCCTGTTTGGCGCGCTTCGCCCAGCGGATAGTTCTTTCTACGGCTTCTTTTAGCTGCGCGTCATCACACGGAAAGGGTGTACATTGGTCAAAACACATTATTATGTCGGCGCCAAGCCGATTTTGCATCCTGGTGGCAATCTTGGCATTCAGGTATATTTTTGCCCCGTCTACGTGGCTGGCAAATTCAACGCCGTCATCATCGATTTTGGTAAGCGGGCTTAGAGAAAAGATTTGATATCCGCCGCTGTCGGTCAGTATCGGTTTGTTCCAGCCCATAAGTTTGTGCACTCCGCCAAGCGCCTCGACCACATCGACTCCGGGCCGAAGCAGCAAATGGTAGGTATTGGCCAGAATAATATTGGAACCGGTTTCTTTGAGCTGCCGTGGTGTTATTCCCTTTACCGCGCCGGCGGTGCCGATTGGCATAAACACAGGCGTTTCGACCTCGCCGTGCGCTGTGGTTAAAACGGCTCCCCGTGCTGCAGAACCGCCGTTCTGATAAAGAATTTCGAACTTACTCATTTCAATAGATTAAAAACTATGTACCAACAAAATTCGAATATCGAATTTGTTTCGGATTTCGGATTTCATATTACGCTACGGTTTTGCATTTTTTTGCTTTACGTTTTCAATAGACTCTTACAATCTTAGAGCCGTAGTAGTAATGTGAAAGAATCTGCTCGGCGGTTTCGCCTTTCCTTGCCATTGCCTGGGCGCCGCACTGACACATTCCTACGCCGTGCCCGAAACCTATCCCTGCTAAAAATTCCCATTTATCGCCCATATTGACGACCTGGCAAACTGTGCTTTGTAATTTACGGCCGCTTGGGTCGATTGTAAGACGGAAGTCCTCGGCTCGCAGGAAATCACTTTTGCCGCTTGAGCCGACGAGCTTGACCAGCGTCAATCGCGAAAATTTTCCATACTTACTTTGCCTGGCCGGAACTATGTTCGTGATTTCGCCAAGCTGCTTTAGTTTTGGATACCTCTGTAATAGTCTGGCTGTAACATAGGCCTTATCGAACTGAACCGCAGGCCAGTAGAAAAAGCGATGCTTGGCTACCTCTTTGCAATAGGGACAGGGACGGGCAACGAGCGCTTCGAAAGAGTCGCCGAATACGTGCTTACTGTCTTCGGTGTGCCCCCCGCAGATTGAGCTGTAGTAAGTGGGGAAGATATCTTCAGTGCCGTCAGAATGCTTACAGACTAAAACCCGCCCGTATGTCCTGCTGACGGCGTTCCAAATCCGGGCCGATTCGGCTTTGATGCCGAGGTAAACCTGGTTTGCCTGTGTTTTCCTGACGTCCCAGGCGCGATTGCCGCCGAAACGCTTTTTGATATACAGACAATAAGTCCTTGCAGCGATTGCCTGGGCCCTCAGTGCCGCCGGTTCCCAGTAATCAGGCATCTCGGCACCTACTACGCCGGCTAAATACGGCTCAAGCGGAACAAGGTTTACTGCGTCAAAAGAGCTGCCGTCAGGGCCGATTTGCAGCTTTAATTTGCCGCGGTAATCATCACCGTTTAAGTTAAAGATGTACGGGTCACCGGGAAAGATAATCGCCTCGTTACTTGTAAGGGGTTGACCGGCAATCGTAATTGTGCCGGCAGACATCTCTGCCCTCAGCGGCACATTAACCCGATCAAAATAGTTTCGTACCCCTGGTGCGCGCGGGTCGTAGCTAATAACACTGAAAGGTGAAGCAATCTTTATGGTGCACTCTGTGACATCATCGAGCAGCAGGACCCTTACCCAGAACTGCGGTTCGATGTCCATCTGCGGGGTGGACCTGGTGAGCTGCCTTGCCTTGCAGCCGGCGAGAATTATCAGCAAAAGTAGAGGGGCTATCCGAATCAATTGATTATTGATTATCTTCGATTGATTATTTTTAATGTTTTTTTCAATGACCATTTATCAATAATCAATCGGTTAATCCAGTGCTCGCAGCGATAATCCAAGGTTGCCGATGGCCTTTCTGATCTCATTTAAGCTTGTTACGCCGAAGTTTTTTACCCCGAGCAGCTCGGCATCTGTTTTGCGCGTCAAATCCCCGAGGGTGCGAATATCAAGTTTTTGCAGGCACTTTCGAGCACGCACCGACAATTGGAGGTCATCTATAGGTTTGCTTAAGAGTCTTTCATCTTCATCTTCATCTTGTACCTCGATGAGCTCAGAGCCTTCTGCTGAAGAGAGCTGCTTTTCCTCCAGGGCCATACCAAGGCGCAATGCTTTTGTTTCGAGAATACTCTTGATTTCTCTAAGAGAGGTTTCACCAAAGTTTTTATAAGACAGCAGTTCCACCTCGGAGATATTCAAAAGGTCGCCGAGTGTTTCGATTTTCATTTTTTTCAGGCAGTTTCTGCTGCGCACCGACAGCTCAAAGTCAGAGATTGGCGTTTCAAGGATTTGGTTCTTGCGGGTTTTTTTCTTTTCTTTTTCCTCGTCATAGAACATTGTTTCTGAGCTTTCGATGTCTTCTTTGAACAGGATTGCTCTTTGATGATTCGGATGAAATTCCAGGACCATATCAACACATTGAAGAGCCTCGTTGAACCAGCCCATATCTTCATAGAGCACAGCTAAATTCAGCAGGGCACTTACGTGAACCGAAGAGCTTGAAGCAATTTGCGTGTAGTAGTCAATGGCTGCGTCCTCATCGCCGGATAAATCGCAGCGATAAGCTAAGTGGAAAAGGGCTCTTTGATGATTCGGGGATAATTCCAGAGCTGTTTTGTAATTGTCCATTGCTTCTTCGTAAAGCCCCTGCGCTTCCTGAAGACGGCCAAGCTGGTAGTGATACTCGGCACTTACATTTTCAAAATTTGCGCAGGTTTTCAGCTCCTTAGCCACGGCATCGAAGTTTGATGCATGCCGATATGTGGCGACTTTTTCCAGGGTTGTGCTTAATGTGTCGGCTTCATAATTGAGACTGTTTTGCAAGCTTTTGATTGCTTCATCGAATTGGCCCATTCGGCGAAGTGCAAAGGCCAGGTATATGAATTTTTCTTTGCAGTCCTTTGCCTTTTGCAGTTTCTGGGCTGCTTCGGCGTTTCTGCCGAGAATAAAAAGCCCGATTCCCACCGCCAGACGAGTCTTTGGTGACGTTCTGGCCATATTCGCCTCTACTTGTTCACTGAAAGCTATCTGGTTGCTTTCGCTGCAATGGACGGCCTCGGAGAGCGTCTTAATCTCGTCCATTGACGGTAAATCCTTGGCAAATAAGTCGATTCCCAGCTCTGCAATTGATTTCATAGCAACTTTCTCCTTATTCGTATTTCGTATATTATTCTTGTTTTGCCCGATACTTCTCACCCACCGCCCACCACGAGGAAGCATTATAAGGCGAAAGCAACGATTTGCAACAGATTTTTTAGCCGATGCGCATTCGTGGATTTTTTATATTTTTTCGGAATATAACTGATGGCTTGAGAGGTTTGTGGGAGTTCGATGATGCGGGCGACCTGACCAAGGCGACCATTGGTAATG
>JAUVYZ010000004.1 GCA_030602845.1 Phycisphaerae bacterium
AGGTCGGAAATTGCGTCCGTAACTCTTCTGTTAATTTCTTCCGGCATTGTCATATCAAAACTTCTTAAGCCCGCCTCTACATGAGCAACGGGGATAAAAAGTTTTCTTGCTGTAACACTACAAGCAAGCATCGAATTCACATCGCCAAACACTACGACTAAATCAGGTTTTTCCTTTGAGAGCACCTTTTCGAATTGTATCATTATTTTACCCGTTTGTTCTGCATGTGTCCCTGAACCCGCACCAAGAAAGTAATTCGGCTTTGGTAAATCAAACTCCTCAAAAAACGCCTGTGACATCTCATAATCATAATGTTGCCCCGTATGCACGGTTGAGGTTTTAACACCTTTTTCTTTGATAAGTTCAAAATAGAGCGGCGACATCTTCATAAAATTCGGCCTTGCGCCAACAACAAGAAATACCTTCAGCAAATTACTCATTTTGTGTCCCGTCCAGAACCCTGCCATAAATATCTAAAAGTTTTCTTCCTTCTGCTTCCCAATTATATTCTTCTTCAGCCAAATCCCTTCCTCTGTCGCCCAGTTGCTTCGCCTTGTCAGGGTTATTCAAAAGATACAAAACTTTTTCCGCAATATCTTCAGGACTATAAGGATTCGCAAATAAAGCATATTCACCAAAAGTTTCCTGCCAATCAGGAAAATTGGACATAACCATAGGCAATGAGCAAGCCATATATTCAAAAGCTTTTATGGGTAAGCTCGTAACATATTTTTCTATAGGATATAAAGTGGAAATCCCGATATCCGCTGCTTTTATATATTCATACACCTGGTCTAAAGGAAAAAGCCCTAAATACTTAGTATGTTTCCAGCCTTCCAAATCCTGACACTCTTTCCTGAATTCTTCGCTTTCCCATTTCCCCAGAAACCATAATTCCGCTTTATCTCCCACAAATTCCATAGCTTGAATTATCTCTTTCATACCCCTTATCCTTGTCAGGACTCCTGCATAAATAACAATTGGTTTATCTGTCTTGCAATCGACAGGTTGAGCTTTATCTATCAATTCTAAAATGGGCAAATTTCTAATCAAAATCGTTTTAGATGGATTGAACTTCTTTGCAATATCCGGCGTAGCAGCTGCTATGCTGTCGAACCCAAAAGCCCCTGGTCGCTCTATTATATTGGTTATAAAAGCGATAAACTTTCTAACATATACATTGCCCGCCCATTTTTGGCTGCTCAAAATCTGTTTAGGATAATCTTCGTGCACATCATAAATAACCTTTTTGCCAAAAAATTTCAGAATCAAACCAACAAGTATTAGCTCTGGGTCATGAAAATGATAAACATTCGCCTTCTCTTTCAATGCCAATCTAAATAATTTCCATACGACTTTTGTTATTCTCACAAATCTATTTTTAGGCCTGGGCAAGGGTAGAATTTTCACGCCGTCTATAGTTTCTTCTCTGGTATGCTGGGTATGCTGAGCAATAAGCACCACATTGTATCCCGCTTTCGCCAGAGTTTTTGCCTCTTTATGGAAAACCCGTCCATTCAAAGGAGGATGAGCGGAAGTGAGAATACAAACCTTTACTCGATCTTTATCTAATGAGCTGCTCATAAATTGCTCTTAATTTTATTGCTCCGTTCTTCACGTCCCAAATCTTCTTTTGCTAAAACGTTTAATTGCAACACCATTTACCCGCCTCAATAACAGCTGAAATCACACTTTCACCACTACGAACTGCTGATGTCAGCTTTACTTAATTCTTCTTCGTATTCTTTTATTCTTGGAGAATACCATTCTATTGTTTTTTTTATTCCGTCTCGTAGATTAGTTTTCGGATAATAATTTAGAACTGCACTTGCTTTTGATATATCCGCAATAAATCTACATACCTCCCCCGTACGGTTTGTTTCATAAATTAACTTACTTTTGGAATCGGTTAATTCAATAATCAGTTGGGCAACCTTTTCAATTGAATACCCCTTTTGAGTTGCAATATTATAGACTTCATTTTTTGAAGTTTCAAAAAGTTCCAGGGATTTAACCACCCCGTCCACACTGTCTTCGATATAAGTAAAATCAAGGACCTTATCTCTCCCGTATATGCGAATGTCTTCGTTTTTCAAAGCTTTCGAGATAAATAAAGGGACGACTCTATCGCTATAATCAAATCTCCCATATACATTCGAAAATCTTACAATCACATATTCAATACCATAACATTGCTCATACGCATGTAGTATGGCTTCCCCGGCAATCTTTGTAGCCGTGTAACTGCTTTCGCAATTTTTAACGAAGGATTCCTCTTCCGAATGAATAATATGCCCTGAATCTCCGTACACCTCCCTGGAACTGCCGAATAGAATTCTTTTAATGTTGTTTTTCCTGACAAACTCTGCAACATTATATAGGATTAAAAAGTTGTCTCTTGCCAGGTCCGGCTCCTTGACCAGGTTGTAAACCCTTGCATTAGCAGCAAAATGAACAACTATATCGAAGTCTTTGGGTAGCTTTTCAAGATTCTCCGGATTTCTCAGGTCTATATAAATAGTCCGGCGATGGACCTCTGCATTCCATCGATTTTGTCTAATATCAACGCCAACAACATCGGCGTCTCTCTCTAATAAGGCCTCACATAAACAATTGCCTATTGTTCCGGAGCTGCCGGTTACCAAAATTCTTGAGTTACTGAGTTCCATAATCTGCCTTTCTCCTATATTCAAAATAGTTCTCTGTAGTCCTTCGCACCGCCGCAAAAACAGCCTTCTTGTCCAAAGACATCATCTCCTGCCCCCCCAATAACACACGTCCGCTATTCGGTTCCTGCGACACAAAAGAAACCCTTGTGACACGGAATAACTTGGTATCGCTTAAATTCGGCTTGCCGGTACAAATGTTCCAACCGTTCAGCAGTGTAGTTGTAGATGGGGCACCTCTTGATCCATTTATACCGAATCATTCGCTGTATGCCCCAGATGGGCGTAAACTTGGGAAAAGAAGCAACAAATTTCCGAGGACAAAATTGGGCAACCTTCTTGAATACCGACTCCGGTTCTTCTATGTAATCGAAAAAACCCAAAGCCAAAACGATATCAAAACGCTCTTCAAACTGATGCGCCAAAAAATCATCACAAATGAATGCACACTTATCAGCAACACCGATTTCTTGGGCTATTTTCTGCGAGTACTCAACCATCGACGGCGCAAAATCAATGCCAACCACATGGGCCGCACCTCTCTTAGCACATTCAATACTGTATCGACCCGTGCCGCATCCCATATCCAGCACCCTTGCCCCGGAAAGATCTCCGCAATGCTCGAAGGTAAGCCGATAACGTTCGTAAAGTCCCTTCCGCAACAGATTATTCACCAGATACATAAAACGGTCCTCGCGAGAGTAAAAAGCGTCCCATTGTTTTGGCACGCGATCAAAATATTTCTGTGCACCCAAGGCCACAGTTCTCGCCCTTTCAAATCTCTTCGAAGAAGAAAAATCGATTAGCCTGCGCCATTAATCGCACAAGACCTCAAATTGCCACATCCCGTTATCACCTCCCTTATCGGTGCAAATTCAAATTCCGACAAAAGCTTAATTATTTTTTCCCCCATTGTCTTCCTATTCCTCAATTGCATCTTGTGGTGCCTGATGGCTTTTCTTTGATCTTCCGGAGAAAGGTGCTCGATATCAATCCGCTTTGACCGAGCATCGATTTCATATGGGTGCAGATAAACTATCCCAGGCCTCTGTCTCTGGATACAGCGCAGCGCCCATCTGGTGAACCAATACGGAAAATACCTTACATAACCCCCTCCGCCGACCGGAAGGCTTCTTCCCAGAACGCTTATCGTCGACATCGGAACCTCAATAATATTCCTTCCCGAACTCAGTTCGACTTTACATATTCCTTTATGAAAGCCGGGCCAGCCGTAACGTGCCCCCGAAATCGGAAAAACGCTCGAATCATACTCGAAGCCTACTTCTGCCAAAACCTCCAGAGCCCACCTTGTCTCCGGCATTATTGAAAAAGCGGGAGCCCGATATCCACACACCGGACGCGAAACAAGATCTTCCAGGAGTTTCTTGCTTTCGACAATATCACTGCGAAAACCCTTTTTATCGAGTTTAAAAATCTGTGTATGCCCAATGCCATGGCTTGCTATTTCATGCCCCTCCTCTGCAACCTGCTTTATCAGATTGGGAAAAACCTTGGCGACGCCGCCAAGAACGAAAAAGGTGGCCTTGACATCAAACCTCTTAAGTGTTTCCAGAAACCACTGCGTGTTTTGAAGCACCGCTTCCGTCGGCTCTATCTCTACGCCCAGCCAGTCATGCGAATAAACATCCCAGTAGTCTTCAAGATCAATTGTAAGTGCATTTAACATAAACCTTGCAATCTAACTTCAGCTCAGACTTTTGGTGTTGGCTTATAGCAGCCCTCTGTTACATCACTTTCACCGAAATCACTTCTCATTCCGGTATTTTGGCATATCACAAACGTTTTTCTTCGAAAGCACTTCACGAACGGCAGGCAAGATAACCGATAATGCCACCTCATTTGAAAACTTCTCACGCACACGTTTTTGCCCGGCCTGGCCCATCCTCATCCTAAGCTCGTCGTCCCTGAGGACTTTACTTACCGCTTCATAAAGCTCATCGACATTACAGGGCTGCACCAAATATCCCGTCCTGCCGTGCTCAATAATATCACGGACCCCACGAATGTCATAAGCAACCGCGGGCTTACCGGCAGCGTGAGCTTCAAGAAGTATCTGAGGCAGTCCTTCCATAAAAACGCTTGGCAACACTATCAAACTGCAACGGGCAAGAAGCAGCGGAACTTGGTGGGTAAACTCCACCACCTTTACATCAGAGCCTATCTTGGTTGCTGCTTCCTTAATCTGTTTCCACAATGGCCCCTCTCCGGCCATTACAAAGTCCACTTCGGGACCTATCTTTCGAGCCAATTCCAGAACGTCACCAGGCCGTTTAGGACGAATAAATCGACCTAAAAACAGAACCATCGGTTTGCCGGCTCTTAGGCCCAACTCCTGCTCCAGCTTCGTTATGAGATGCTCTGCCGGCTGGCTGGCAAACGCATCAACATCAACGCCGGGGCCGGGCACATGATAACAACGCCCGTCATCGCGAGTCAGTCGCGTCCTCCGGCAGACCGCCGCATCATCACTGTTCACCACAAACACCGCATCAGTATACCGGCCCACAAATCTCTCTATGGACCTGAAAAGCATATGGGCAAACCTCGATTGCTTGGGGGCGGCAAATGGTAAACCGTGCGCAAAATAAATGCTCGCCGGAACCAGACCCCTTGCTGCCGTTCGAGCTATCCAGCTCATCACCGGTGTATGCACAATCATCAAATCAAATTCACCTGTTCGCAATAGTACTCGCAGCTTGCGGTAAACCATCCACCACGTCAGTGGATTGCTCCAACTTCCCGCCGGTAAGGCGTGCACATTGGATTCCGACCGCTTCAAAGGCTCCCACAACGCCCCTGCCGGCGTGCATGCAAACTCAATTTCCGCCCCCGCCTCCCGCAAGGCCCAACAGAGCGGCGGCATAAATAGGTATAATGGGCCCGCCTGATTGGCAATCTGCAGAATTCGTACCGATGTTTTCATTGTCATCGTGTTTTTCCTTTAAGCCGTTGGCAGTGTTCTGCTAATTTTTCTGCGACATGCGTCCAACTGTATTGCTCAGACACGATTCGGTGAACATCTTTTCGTCTGGACTGGTAATGTTCCGTTTGACCCAGAACCTTAAGTATTGCTTCGGCAAGATATTTTCTATCACCAGGGCGAAAAGTCCCCGGCAGGCCCAGCCGTTCGAGAACAGCATCCAACTGACAACCCTCCGGCACAAGCACCGGAACACCAACAGAGACAGCATCCCAGAATTTTAGCGGACTTAAACCATACCTAAGTTTACGAGGGTCATAAATTGGAATGACAACCACATCACAGGCATTATTGAAAACGGCAACTTGCTCATACGGCACAGATGGAAGAAACGTGAAATACTGACTCAAACCTAATTGGCCAACCATTTCCTCCAATTGCTGGCGACATTGTCCCTCGCCCACCAGCACGAACTGCACAGACCGTGCCGAATTATCAATGACTTGCTTGGCAGCTTGAACCAGCAGGTCCAGCCCTTGCCACGGAGCCAACGTGCCCGCAAATCCGACAACGTAGTCCTTCTCCGCCAAACCTAACTGTTGTCGGGCGCCTTTCTGGTCCATTGGACGCATAATATCTGGGCGGGCCGCATTGTGAATGACAACCGTAGTATCCGGATTTGCGCCCCTGCGCATCACTTCCTCTCGAATGCCGGGCGTTACGCACACCAGACCATCAGCCGAATGATAGTTCAGTCTGTCAAGAATCTTCAGGATACACACCAGAATTCGTCGCTGACCGCGCATCTGTGCCTCTTCGTCAACAACCGCAGCAACCTCAGCAATTAAAGGCACACCAGCCAAACGACAAATCAGATGCATCAAGAACACCAAAAAACATGCTCTAACGTAAACCGCCCCAGGCCGATATTTGAAAATCAAGTAAGGCAGCCAAAATACGGTGCCGACCTGCAACAGCATAAAGCTCGCAAGACAACGGCCAGGTAAACGAATATAGGAAACATCCTCAATTGGAGAACTCTTACCACTGCCATAGCGGGGTGCAGCTATTGTTACCTCATGTCCCAAAGTTTTCAAACCATGACACCAGCCGGACAGATGCATAGTGCCGCCGGTATGTCTGTTGATGCTTTCCGCCCAAATTATCAGTATTTTCATTACCGGTCTCCGGGACCACCGGGCCTGTACACCCGCTAACAACAGCCAAAAAGGGCACCGTAAAGCTCGGATAATGTCTGCGCCTCCTTATCGAGTGAAAACCGTTCTCTTACATTCTGTGCCCCAGCGGTGTTAGGGACGACCTTTTGCCTGATTTCCTGCAGGGCCTTGCGAGCTTCCATTAGGTCCGTAGCAAAGTGACAGCCAGACAGCTTCTTGTTGTAAATGACATATCTTCCTCGGGCAAGCATTTCGAGCACCATCGCAGAGAGACTATCGTGTAAGGGAAGGCGTATTAGAACCGATGATTGGCTGTAGATATGACTCGTATCCTGCTGAAATCCGAGAAACTTTATGTTGGCCGGTGCTGACTCTCCCACGCCCTTTTCGCTTAGGATTTTGAATTCGACATCAGGAAATTCCTCAGCTAATTGAAGAACTATATCCCCTCGATAAAAATCCTTCCGATTAGGACCCCAATAAGTCAGAACCGAAAACTTTTGCGGCAGCGGCTCAATCTCTGCTTCTATCAGCTTCGGAAGCAGCCTGACCGTTCTGGCTTCTATGCCGAGGCTGCGAAGTTCCTCTGTCAGTCTGGGCGAATCGGCTAAGTGGGCACACGCCCATTGGTAGGCAGCCCGGCAGGCTAGCGCGCTCTGCCAGCCGTGAGGAGCATCACGCGCCCGGTGAAAATCCATCACGTCAGTGCCTATCCAGTGCCATATAACCGGTTTGCCTAGTATGGCCATCGACGTCCCCCACCACCAGTTCGGTCCATAGACGTGATGGATGGCATCAAAATGCCGCCACTGGCACCTGAACAGCCAGCTTGCCGCTGCCCGCTTTGACTGAATATCTACGACTTCGCACGTGACTCCTGCCCTGCCAAGCAGTTCAGCCGCCACTTTCAGCCAGTACGCGCTGCCCATTACTGCAACGCGAAAGGCACGCTTAGACTTCTTCGAACTTGTCGCAGTCGGCAAATTCCGCAACGCCGCAGGATGCTCGGTGCCATTACTGTCTCGGTCATCAACCATTAGTCGCCCTAACTAAAAAGTACGGCCGCCTCAATAAGATTCCTGTTCGCCCCCTGCATGAAAATCATCATATTCGCCGTATTGACGTTCAAGCCTGATCTGACTTGACAACCCACAAAGCAATCCCATAAATGCTGCAAGTATTGCACCGTATTGCACGGTCCAGAAAAAATCCCCCGTCAACTCAAAAATCATATGGTTAATCAGCACTATGAAAGACGTTAGGAGCACCGTCCTCTGAAACGGCCTTTTCTCTATACGAAGCGCTTTTATACCGCGAATGAACAAAGACAGTAACATCAAAAGGTAAACGCCTAAGCCTACTATCCCGGTACGAAGCAGCATCATAATATATCCATTATCGGTAAGTTGGTAGGTCAGTTTGCTCAGGCCTACGCCAAAAACGATAGATTCTTTGGCCTCCCGCATACCTTTCTCCCACAATCCATATCTGGTCTGTAAGAGTGCACCTATTGGCTTCCGCTCACCAACACCAATAATGGTCTTCACTCTTGGGTTCAGCGGTAGTATATCGCCGTATGCGCGAACAAAAATAAACATACCAATCATCAATATCGTTAATAGCATAACTGGTATTACTGCTCTGCCACGAAGTGATAATAACAGCGAAATAGCGGTTATCATTACAAAAGCAATAAGTGCCGTTCTTGATGCTGTGGTTATTAGCACAGCCGCGCCGAGACTCGCGAATGTGCCCGCCGCAAGCAGTTTCATTAGTCCTTTCATATTTATAGCAATTGCCAGCGATACGGCGGCCAGCATAACCAAACACAAGCCGAACTGATTAGCATTAATAAAGGTCCCCACTACTCTTGCGTGTATTCCGATTTTTTCAAGCGCAGTCCATTTCACCGCATAAAAACGCTCCACGAACCCGGACACATACCAATATCTAAACTTTTGAATAAACGCCAGTATGACCGACATTAACGAAATAATTAGGATACCCATCGCGAATTGTTTGACTTGCTTTTCGCCAAAATAAAACGAAGCCATAATAGCAGCTATAAATATCATGCGTATAAAGACAATCGGTTGATAAAAGTCCTTTATGAAGAATTGGTATCGGCCCGCAGTTATATTTATCACTGTCGAAAACAACAACAGAAATGTCATCACCAGCATAAACCAGCTGAAAAGACGATTACGGTACGAAAACACAAACCCCCCGTAAAGCCGGTTCGACTTTATCCACCTGCTCAGCACCAGGCAAACTATTATGATATCAGCAAATCGCATGGGTGGGAGCAAATCCGAAGGCGCAGTCCGTGGGCCGAAGATTAACGAAAACAATAACAGGGCAGCTAACCACCCGTCACGCTTGCCAACCTCGGCAAAGCTGTCTTCTTCGTAGATGGCGTCCGGCTCCAGTAAACCATCTTCCGCATATTCTATTCCGGCTTCATCAAACATACTTCTTCTACCCCAGGCTTAATCCAAAATCCTGGCCTTCAGTTTGCGAAAGACAGCCGAGTAATATCTCAAATCTGTCATTCGCGGAATAATTAACGCAGAAAGTTTGTTGCCCGAAACTTTCAAATGCCAGTACACGCTCAGAACACCACCTGTACAATATGCTATTGACGACGCCACCGCGGCGCCGCAAATCCCATACTTTGGAATCAGGTATATGTCAAAAACAATTGTCAAAGTTGCCGTAATGGCTGCACTGTAGGTGGCCTTTTCAGGAAAACCGCGACCCGAACAGTCCGTAAAGCATATTCGTGAAACTGACTGCCCGACTACGCCCGGCAGCAGAAATGCAAACGCCAGGGCCGCATCAGCAAAAGGTTCTGTGCATACGAAAATTATAAGCCGTTTACTTATTGTCAGAAAAAGTACACCGGAAATCGCTGTTAGCCAGAGAACATTTCGACAAAGCAATGCCGTGCGCTCATTCGCCTCTTCCTGACCTGAACCTGCAGTTCTCGGCAATAGCACAATTCCAATACTCTTCGGCAAAATCCAGAACATGTTTGCCAATGTGCCTGCCACTGTATAAATCCCCACCAACGAAGTCGTTGTAAAGTAATTAACAATAAATATATCGAGTCTTAAATCTATTAGCTGAAGTATTTGCGATAATGCCCCCTTGATTCCGTAACGAAGCATCTTCAACCACGCTGACAAACTAAACGCTGGCATAAGTTTGATATCTTTTCGTAACAAAATGAATCCGCCTATCACCGTAAAAAAACCAAGCCCTATTTGCATCTGGGCATAGCCCAACGGCCCCATGTGGAAAACTGCCAGACCCAACACCGCCGCTCCCACCACCCCCAGGTATATCAGAATATTATGATATACCTGCTTCGTAAATTCCTCATGGCCTGTCATGATAGTGTTAATTAGAAGCCGCAGCATGTATAATGGACAGGCCAACGCACCAAAGAACAGTAGCGATTTGCCCACACCTGTAAAAACATTATCCATGAAATAGCGAAAGAATAGAGGATACACGATGCTATATACGAGGACACTGCCGATTAACAATGTTACAATCCAGGACCCAAATACTTTGCTGGGCCCAAGCTTGCCACTGGCCAAAAAGTAAGGAGTGGCGATGTCAAAACCAAGACAAAATATCTGGCCAAGCATCATGCCCATCCCAAGGGCCAGCGCAACCTGCCCCTTGCCCTCAGTACCCAAATACCTGGCTGTTAGAATACCCGCAACAACTGCTGCCACAAGAGCGCAAACTTGGCTCAAAGTCACAATACTTGCGCTCTCGATAAAAGACCTGTGTGTCCTATTAACCACAATTAATTAAGCGCTATCTTATATATATGCGTCCCTAACGGCTCGAAGCTGTCTGCAAAATAACCGCCCGATAAATCTATTGTACGTCCTTCGCTTATAACGTGAACTACCGATGATGTGCTGCTAACCGGACCAAACTTAACTTCAACTCTATACGCCGCCCCCCCGTCATCAACAGCTTTAATTTTTTCAACTTTTTGAGCCGCATTCACCGCAAAGATGTGTAAATAATTTTTGTATTCGCGAGCGGTCCACTGAATTGAGTCGTAGCGTTTTAATATCTTCTTATCCGTCTTTTCGTATGCCGACGCAGGCGGAGAAAATCCGGGGCCTTTCAACAATTGACACCTCAGTAACCTCGGCTCTTTGCCCAACAGAAGAACCTCGCCCAGATGCTCAGGCCCGTTAAGTTCTGTAGCCACTTCAAGAATCGCTTCCAACAGCTTTGGCCGTTGTTTTGCCTCGTGATATTTATACCACATTATGCCTTTTGCCCCACTAATCAATGCCAGATATGCGTCGAAACGAACATCTTTACGCCTCGTCCAATTACGACGACCTTTGAGAGCTTCAAGTCCTCCCATCACTATCGGGACGCCGCTTTCATAGGCCTTTTCAATTCTCCGTTTAATATCTGCTCTCGGGCGTGGCCTATAGAGACTCGGATAAGCCCCAAACACCACCGCATCTACAATACCACCCAGCCGTTTTAAGTACTTCGCTTCAGACGCAGAAGCATAGGTTATAACTGGTCGTTTCTTGGCGTCCATAGCGCGGATCATACTGCCAATCTGCTCCAGTTTGCCAAGGTCCTCTGTCTTAATTTCTTCCGGCAGATGCCAAACCAATATCTGCTTGGATAACACCTCATTGCGCATAAGAGAAGCAATGTGATTTTGCCAGAATGACAAACTGCCGCTCTCAAAAAAAGTCTGAGGCAAGTTTTGTAGAACCCCAACGCCGGCTCTCCTGGCAGATTCTAAATCAACCATAGCATCATCAATCTTCTGCCTGCCGTGATACTTATGAAAAAGAATTATCCCACGCTGACGAAGGGCTTTAAGCTGTTCGGGATTGCGAATATCATATGGCACCGCATAAAAACCCAGGGGGATAAATTGCCTTGTAGGCGTTTTGAAAAATTTCAGAAATGCCTGAGATTTTATTTCTGCTTCTTCAGCTAATTCCGCCGGTATTGCAGGCCGACTCATCACAACGAGCTGGCCGGCAGCATTGCTCCTGGGCTCGGCTCTTTGTCCGGCACAAAAAGCGGCAAGAACAGCTAAAAACAAGCCGACCACAATTGGGGCCAAAATAAGTAAGCGGCATTTAATGCTTATATCTCTCGTTTGTGTTGCCATTTATCTAGAGTTTTGGTGAAAATGGAGCTTAATCGCTTCAAGTAATGACATCACCTGTGTCTTTTCTATAAGACTTCCCTCATTGAATAGCCTTGTAGAATCGCTCTTCAACTCAGGATATTCATCCAGCAGATATATATTTTGTTGAAAATAATTATTGACAAACAGCCTCAACTGCTCATTTGTATCATACCAGTATTGAAATGGATTCATCGAGAGCAGGTTTGTTTTACCAAAAGCTTTAATATACGCACGTCTGAACACCTTTACAATAAACGGCAAAACTTTATTTGTTGACGGCTTTAGCTTTGTTGCCTCCCAAACGTATTTTGCGGCATCCGGATGTCTGGAAAGAATCCATTCGATGTATATTTTTTCTTTGTATCTCATCGATGGCGGGATACTGAAACAGTATTTCATAAATTCAGCATCCAAAAAAGGCGACGCACTCTCAGTAAATTGGCAAGCTGTCCACGTACCATTTAGTGCACCATTGAAAGCCCTATTATAAAGTTTAAACATTTCGTTAGACTCATAGTGGCCAAGTGACTGTTTCACCTTCGGCAAAATGTGATGTAGTAAATATGTAGAATATGCTCCCGATTCCATTTTGGGCTTGACGAGCTTCGGCTTTAACAACAAGGACCCTAAAACGCCGTCTCCAACTCCGCCGGTGTGAATTAATCCATAATGTTCAAAATTAATTTTTTCTATGGATGACAATGAATGAGCAGAACCCGAATACAAGACCAGCCCATCGTTGCACAAGACCGGGCCTTCTACATTTTTTAGAAAATTCCCGCCATCCAAAGACTGAAATAAAAACTCACACCCCAAATCTGAAGCTATCTTCTTGGCAATCCTTTCGTCATAATAATTGCTTTGGGCGAACGTAAAACACAGAATATCCTGGTATCCCAATTCATGTGCCGTCATAACATTCATTCGAGAATCGAGGCCGCCGCTAAGTGTTGCTATGTGCTTATATCCATACTCCAGATCTTTTTCATATTCGAGTCTGACCGCTTCTCTAAACAATGTATCAATATTATCTATTATCTTTTCCCTGGAGTCGCTCGTGTATTGTCTATTTTCAAACCTCGAGTATTCATGAAGACTAATCTCACCATTTTCGATTTTAATATAATTTCCCGGTCTTAGTTTCTTTACCTCTTCTATCAATGTATAATCTTCCAGCATAAATCCATAAGTCAGTAAGAAATACGCCCCAACAATATCCAACGAATATTTATAATTTAACATTCGCAAAATTTGAGATATGACTTTCACTTCGGAGGAAAAAATATAGAGACCATTGTTTTTGTAATAATAGACAGGTTTAGTTGACGTGGGGTTCGTAAACACTATCCATTTTGCCTTCGTTTTATCATATAAAAGCCCGGAAAAATCCCCCCTAAACTCTTTGAAAAAATCATCTCCGTTTTCATAATACATCTTCTTGACGGTATTGAAATAATCAGGTGCGACATACTTGTTTATTAGATCTTTGAAATTTAGTACAAAACCATCTATTAAGACAAGTGCCGACTGGTCTTCATAGAAAACTTTATCTTCCAAAAACTTGGGATTTGTGTACCTTTCGACCAAAGCATTATCGTATTGCTTCTTGTCCTTTACAAGCTTACCCAGGGATTTATATTCGATCTTTAAAGAGTCATAATCAACATCATTAGATATAACTCCAACGAAACCTGGCATTTTCACTCTCCTGAATATAACGACTAACTTGTGAAGCGCTTTTCTGATTTTTGAATATCATCCGGTGCAAAAAGCGGCAAGGACAGCCGGAAACAAGCCGACCACAATTAGCGTTAAAATAAGCAAGCGGTACTTAAAACCTATCCGTCTCACCTCTGTTCCCATTTATATTTATAGAAGCATTTGGAAAAACTACAGGTAATTTTCACCCCTCTTCTCTGCAGCCGCGAACGAACCGTTAAAACAGCGGTTTTCGACAAACCAATTCTAATATGCTTTTCGCTTGCCGTCCCCTGTATTTATATACACATCGCCGTCAAAACCCTGCCGCACAGAGCCCGGACGACCCATAATACGATTATACCAGTCGGTGTAACTGATAATCTCTACTTCATCGGCAGCCACTTTACCGTCAAGATAATCAATCATGTCATTCCATAATGCAGGCGTAACTTGGTATTGCTTCGCAGGCTCTTCTATATTATGGCAATAAATTGCAAGCACCTCACCTCTGGCAATTGCATTATCGAAAAATGATTTATAGTTAGCAGCAAAAGTCTTTCCACCATCGCTATTTACCCCAAAATTGGCTAATTGCCACCAGTCCCCTGGTAGCCAGCCAGATGCCTGTATTCCATTGTTCATATGATACCCGGTCAGCGCGCGGTAACCCACACCACGACTGGCTAAAAAGAACTCCTCTATTAAGTCTACAGCGTTGTGGGTCGTAGTATCTATGTGGTTGAATGGCATCGAATAAATTTGTGAACCACGGTAAAAACCGTTACGTAATAACCAGTTCTTTGTTCTTGCAAGGTCTGCCCGAAGAACATCCTCTGACAAACCCGTGCCAACATAACCATTAATAGCAAACATATCCACTGAGTGCGAGCTGATATCCCATCCTGCATCGTATAGGTCGTGGTACTGCGAAAGGGTCAATACATTCCTTGCTTCAGGTGTCCATCCTGTTACAGCAAATGCAGTTGCCGGCCAGCCGCGAGCTTTAAGCATAGGATAAGCATATGTATAGACTCCCTGATAAACCCCATCAAAGCTGATTATGACTGCTGCCTTAGGCGGGTCAAGGGCCATTACCTCTCCGAATGTAACCTCACCTGCCTGACCAGCGGTTCGTTCTACGTATAAAGTAACTTTGAGCACCGGATAAGTCAGATGTGCCGGCGTTCCCCAATCCGAAGGTTCGTGTCCTGAAACTGTTGATGCACTAAACTTGTGCCGTGGCAGCCAAACAGTTATCCATTTCCCATCCTCAAACTGATACGCTCGATGGCTGCTCATAATTGAAATAGAAACAGTATAATACTTGCCGAAATCTGTATCCTCGTGCAGCCTGAGAATGAGGCTCCTAACCTTGGATACGTCTGCCATATATATGGAAATACCGATACCGCTTCGTACATCTACAGCCACTTGGTCGGGATTAACATAGTGAGTTGCGTAACCTATGGCATCGCCTGTAGGTGTGATTTTAAGACCCTGATTACCTACTTTGAAATGTGTAGTATCGTTAGCTAATGTAACACCAGACTTTGTTGCATTACCAACCCAATCCTCATCCAGCTGAAAGCCGCATAAACGCTTGATACGTATTGGCCTCTGGATGCCCCCAACACCTTCAAGTTGGGCCGACAGATGCTTCAATTTTACGGGGCCGTATCCACATCCATCATCCGTCTCTAACCATTGTTCCGCAAATTTCGCAAAATCATAAAAATCAACAATTCCGTTACAATCAAAGTCTCCTGTTAAATAACCTGAACAAACCGTTGATAGAAACATCACCAAAATGACACTTGCCGGCTTCATAATAACACCTCCCAAAAAAGGTTAAGGAAATATCAGGCCATTTGCAGAAACCATAGACAGTCTTCGATGGCCTTAATTCTCAAGTCTTTCCGGGTTATTGCTGCGTTTCTTGAGTACCTTTGCTGGAACACCGACTGCTATACTATAAGCGGGGATGTCCTTGCTCACAACTGCCCGAGCACCAATAACGCTCCCGCGACCGATAGTAACACCAGGCAAAACGGACACTCCGGCTCCCAACCACACATCATCTTCAATAATCACTTTTTCTGCTTTAAGTTGCTGCAATCTGATCGGTTGATTCACATCGTCAAAGTTGTGACTGGTGTCTGTTATGTGGCAGTACGGCGCGATGAGGCAATCTTTTCCTATTTGAACATTATCATATGCCAATATTATGCTATATCTGCCGATATAAGTATTCGAACCGATGCTCAGGGAGCCCGAGGGAAATGTGCCGAGGTAAACATCTTTGCCCAGCCGAACATAATCTTTTATCACGACTTTAGTACCATCACCAACGTAAACATTCCCTTCCACACGAAGGCATTTGCCAAAACGCACTCCCATCACCCATAATTTTAGCCTGACAGCATAAAAACACACCCTTACATTTACTCGGGCAAACACCGACTTATACAGTCTACAAATTATCTTTTGAAAGACACCCATAAATCCTTTGCCTTTTAATATATACTTTTTACTCCAGAAATGAGATTATCGTATCAGCCACACAGCCCGTCATCTCGTCCGTCAACTCCGGATAAACCGGGATAGCCAGCACCTCTTTTGCCGCCTTTTCAGACTCAGGAAAATCCCCCTCTTTATACCCCAGATAACTGAAACACTTCTGCAGGTGTATCGGCACAGGATAATATATCGCACAGCCGATATTCTTCTCGCTCAAATGCGCTGCAACCTCGTCTCGCCTCGGAATGCGAATCACATACTGGTTATAGATAGTTACGCAATCAGGATTGATATAGGGCGTTTTTACAACCGTCCCCGCAAATTTCTTTCCGTAATACGCCGCATTGCGCCTGCGCCCTTCCGACCACTCATTCAGATGCGGCAGCTTGACCAGAAGTGCCGCCGCCTGTATAGGGTCGAGACGAAAATTACCGCCAATGTATTTATGATAGTATTTCGGCTTGCTGCCGTGATTGCGCATAACAAAAAGACGTTCATAAAGCTGCTCATCATTGGTAACAATCATACCGCCGTCACCGATGCCGCCCAGGTTCTTGCTCGGAAAGAAACTAAAACACCCCACCGTCCCGATACTGCCCGCCTTCCTGCCCTTGTACGTACTCGTAATCGACTGCGCCGCATCCTCAATAACCGCAAGATTATTTTTATTCGCAACTTCCATAATCGGGTCCATATCAGCCATCTGCCCGAATAAATGGACCGGCATAATCACCTTAGTCTTTTCCGTAACCGCCGTCTCAATAAGCGCCGGGTCGATATTGAAAGTCTTAGGGTCAATATCCACGAATACCGGCTTGGCACCTGTGCGGGCAATACAACCGACCGTAGCAAAAAAAGTAAATGGCGTCGTAATAACCTCGTCACCAGAGCCGTTATCCAAACTCATCAGACTGTTCAAAATTGCATCGGTACCACTGGAAACACCGATCGCAAATTTACAATCGCTTATCGCAGCTATTTTCTCTTCCAGCTCGGTCACTTTCGGACCGCCGATGCAGCGCTGAGATTCAAGAACTTCCGAGACGGCTGCTAAAACCTCATCTTTTATGGTCGCGTACTGTGCTTTCAAATCCAATAGAGGCACCTGCATATTTGTTCTCCTGATTTGTGTAAAGAGGGTTGTTTATTTTTTCTTAAGCTCATCGTACGAAACTCTGCCGATGGCTTTATCCGGCGGCAGCGGTGCTTCTTCATCCAAATCCAGACACCTCACAACCCCCGGCTCAACTTCTTTATAACGATACCCGCTCTCCGGACAAACCATAATACCCTCAGCATCCGCCTGAGGCAGCGGAATACCGTGTCGGCTTATCCAGCCGGCCCGCTTCGCTGGAACACCCATCATCAAAGCATAGTCCGGAACGTCCCCCGTTACCACCGCACCGGCGGCAACAAACGAATACCGACCAACTTCAATCCCGCAGACAACAGTTGCGTTCGCTCCAACAGTTGCACCACGCCCAAAGACCGTCTTCTCGTAAAGATTATGACGCACAATCTGCGACCGAGGATTTGTAACATTCGTCAAAACACAACTCGGCCCAAGAAAAACGTCGTCCTCGATAATCGTACCCGTGTAAATCGAAACATTATTTTGGACCTTGATGTTGTTGCCGATAACCGCACCGCCGGCAACATTTACATTCTGGCCGAATATACAGTTCTTACCAATCTTGGCGCCCTTCATTATGTGTGAAAAATGCCATATCTTCGTCCCCTTGCCGATTTCGCACGGCTCGTCAACATACGCCGACTCATGCACAAAATAATTCTTCTTCCGCCTCATCAAAAGTCTCCGGGATTAATGGGCTTACCATTACTCTTTAATGACTTCTGCCCCGCCTCCAGAACTCGAACAACCCGCAGCCCGTCGACGCCGTCACTGCGTATCGGTTTGCCGTCAAGCACGCAATCTATAAAGTGTTCGCATTCCAGCGCAAGCGGTTCGCCACCGGGAACTTTCGGAATAACGATATCGCCGAATCGCAGCGATATTATGTCCGCGTATGACGTGGTTATATCATGCTTTATCGCCGCACCTTTGTCGTACATCCGAATTTTCTCCGTCGCTTCCATATCGTCAAACGTTACCATTTTCTCGGAGCCAACGACCGTCATCTTCCTGATTTTGTGAGGGTCAAGCCAGCTGCAGTGTATATTTGCCGTTTTGCCATCCGCAAATTTAATCGTCGCAAAGACCACGTCTTCAATATCCTTCTGCAGATAGCACTGTCCGTGCGCCGCCACCGATACCGGCTCGGAGCCAAGCAGATAGCACACAACGGAAATATCATGCGGGGCCAGCGACCACCACGCATTCTCATTTTTACGAACAACACCTAAATTGACCCGCTGAGTATACATATAATAAGGTTGACCAATCCCGCCCTTGTCTATCGTTTCCTTAAGGTAACTCACCGCCGGATGATACTTAAGCAAATGACCTGCCATTAATTTCAGCCCCTTTTCTTTCGCAAGCTCAACCAGCACCCTGGCGTCACCGGCTTTTAAGGTCAATGGCTTCTCAACGTATGTATGCTTGCCGGCCCCTAAAGACTTTTCTGCAATTCCAAAGTGGGTCGGAACACCGGTAGCAATTACCACCGCTTCAACTTCATTATCATCCAGAATCTTCTCCAGATTGCTTGAGGTCTCAATAAAAGGAAATTGTTTCTTTTGGACAGCCAGCAGCTTCTCATCCAGGTCGCACACGTATTTCAAATTACATCTTTTAGCTGCGGCAAAATTGCGGACAAGATTCTTACCCCAATAGCCCGCCCCAACAACCGCAACATTCAAAGTATCTTTGTCCATCTTTATATTTCCTTACTAAAACCGACCGATTTGCACGCTATCTTTTTCCATTGCAGATTTTCCTTGTTTTAATATACCAATCAATGGTGGCTTTCAACCCTTCGTCGAATGGTGTTTTTGCTTCAAAACCAAAAAGCTTCCTGGCGCGGGAGGTATCAAGGCGCCGCCGCGGCTGACCATCCGGCCTCGAGCTGTCCCAACGAATCTCACCATTAAAGTCCGTAAGCTCGGCAATCTTCTCAACAAGCTCCTTTATCGTTATTTCAAATCCCGCTCCGACATTGACCGGCTCAGGCCCATTGAAATGTTCCGTCGCCAGCAAGATTCCCTCAGCAGCGTCAGCAGCGTAAATAAACTCACGCGACGCACCGCCTGTCCCCCAGCATTCGATATAATTTAGACCTGCTTCGACAGCATCAACGCATTTCTTTATCAACGCGGGTATCACATGACTGCTCGCAGGGTCAAAATTGTCACCGGGACCGTAAAGATTTACCGGCAAAAGAAATATCGAATTAAAACCATATTCGGCTCGGTAAGCCTGCGATTGCACCAGCAGCATCTTTTTAGCCAGACCGTATGGGGCGTTCGTCTCCTCCGGATATCCGTTCCACAGGTCATCTTCCTTAAACGGCACCGGCGCAAATTTCGGATATGCACAAACCGTGCCGATTGCCACAAATTTATCAATATTTCGCCTTCTGCCCTCCTCTATGAGCTGAACGCCCATCATCAGGTTCTTATAAAAAAACTCGCCCGGATGCTCACGATTCGCCCCAATTCCCCCCACAACCGCTGCAAGGTGAATGACAATATCCGGCTTCATATCGTCATACATTCGAACAATATCATTTATATTAACCAGGTCGTAGTCTTCAATTTTGGGCACCAGAATGTTTTTGCAGCCGCGTTTTTGCAGACCTTCAGTAACAGAACTGCCGAGAAAGCCGGCCCCGCCGGTTGCAACAACTCTTCCGTCCTCAAAAAAACCGCCCACTTCTATCCCTCCCCGTGCTCTTTAATTATTTTTTCACGCTTGGCGATTTCCATATCGGCATCGGTCATCATTCGCGCAAGCTCTTCAAAGGTTACCTTTGGCTCCCACTTGAGGACCTTTCGTGCTTTGCTCGCATCACCCTGCAGACAGTCAACTTCGCTCGGCCTGAAATACCGCCGGTCAATCTCAACGTACTTCTGCCAATCCAAATCAAGATACCCGAACACCTCACCCAAAAATTCACGCACCGAATGCGTATCGCCTGTAGCAATTACATAATCATCAGGTTTGTCCTGCTGCAGCATAAGCCACATACTTTCTACATAATCACCCGCATATCCCCAGTCACGCTTTGCATCGAGATTACCCAGATACAATTTATCCTGCAGCCCTAATTTGATTCGCGTCGCCGCTCGCGTAATTTTTCTTGTAACAAACGTCTCGCCGCGCCTCGGTGATTCGTGATTAAACAAAATTCCATTACACGCAAACAGCCCGTAAGCTTCTCGGTAGTTCACCGTCTGCCAGAAGCTGTAAACCTTCGCACAGCCGTACGGACTCCGCGGATAAAATGGCGTCTTCTCCGTCTGTGGCGTTTCAACGGCCTTGCCGTACATCTCGCTGCTGGAGGCCTGATAAAACTTTGCCGGCTTATCGCTCGGACGAATCGCCTCAAGCAGCCGAAGCGTCCCAAGCCCATCCGTATCGACCGTGTAGATGGGCGTATCAAAACTTACCCGCACATGACTTTGTGCGCCTAAGTTATAAATCTCATCCGGCTTTATCTCGTTAATAATGGTTGACAGGTTACCGCCGTCGGTCAAATCCCCGTAAACCAGCTTCAGCGGCGGTTGTTTATGCGGGTCTTTATACAGATGGTCAATCCTGCCCGTGTGAAATGACGAGCTTCGCCGTATAATACCCCAGACCTGATAACCTTTTCTCAACAGCAGTTCCACAAGATACGAACCATCCTGCCCTGTAATACCGGTAATCAACGCCTTCTTCATAATACCGCCTCTTTTAACAAACGGTTATTCTAAATATCGTTCTTAGCCATAATGTCATTCTGAGTGCAGCGAAGAGTCTCGTTTTGAATTTTACACTATGGTTTTATGTTTTTCGTTTTAACTTTTTCGCTTTCGATAATCACCTTCAGCATTTCGGTCAGCGTTGTTTTGGGCTCCCAGCCGATTGTTTCCTTGATTCGCTCCAGACTCGGCATCCGCCGCATCATATCCGAAATTGCCCTTCCGTAAGCAACCTCGTAGGGAACAAATTCCTTCTTGCTTTTACTGCCCGTCATTTCAATAATTTTGTCGGCAAGGCCCTCGATCGTAATCTCTTCAGCCGAGCCGATATTATATACCTTCCCTACCGCCTCTTCGCAATTCATCAGGTTGATGACCGCCTCGACAAGGTCCCCAACGTAACAAAAGCACCGCCTTTGCCGGCCGGTACCATATATCAAAACCGGCTCATTCTGTAAAGCCCTTTGAACGAATCGAGGAACCACCATTCCATACTGACCCGTTTGCCTCGGCCCAATTGTATTAAAGAACCTCCCGATTACCACGCCCAGGCCGTACTGTTGATAAAAAGCCAGACCCAGAAATTCGTCTATCGCCTTACTGCAGGCGTACGACCACCGCGATAAACTTGTGCTGCCAAGCACAATATCGTCGTCTTCGCAGAAGGAAACTGCTTCGCTTTTGCCGTAGATTTCGCTGCTTGAGGCAATCAGAATCTTTTTCTTGAACTTATTAGCGGCATTCAATACCACCTCAGTACCGCCAATATTTGTCTCTATCGTGTGCACCGGCCTGTCGGCTATCAGCTTGACACCGACTGCCGCAGCCAGGTGATATATGACATCGCATTGTTCTACCAGCCGCTCCATCAATCCGGCGTCGCGGATGTCACCCTCAACAAAATCAAAGCCGGAATACTTCTTGAAACTTTCAATGTTCTCTAAACTGCCCGTGCTGAGATTATCAACAACGGCTACCTTATTACCGTCTTTCAGCAGTCGTTCCGCTAGATGAGAGCCGATAAAACCTGCCCCCCCTGTAACTAATACGCTCATATTAGACCCAATAGTAACCAATCAATGCTACTCTGCGTAGTAGCAACGCTACGTAGCACGAGTCGTTAATTTTGACAGACTCCGTCCCCGTCGGCTGCCATAAAAATAAACACACCCCAAGCGCTGTATCTAACCTTTTTGGGGATACTTTCTTTAAGCAGTCATAATATACGGATTTGACCGCCGGCCCTTATATAACATAAGTATCGGCAAATAAAGAACATAGCTTGAGTAAAGACAAAGCTCCG
>JAUVYZ010000181.1 GCA_030602845.1 Phycisphaerae bacterium
TCGGATAGAGCTTTTTCACGCCGGGGAAACCAAGAGGAAAATACGCATCGAAAATGCACCCGGCTGCATTGATTATTGATTATTTATAGATTGCTTCAGCGCTGCGCTGCTCACAATGAGGGGGGCTACAATCCGAAAATCCAGCTACATTCTATATTCTCACGTCTGGAAATTTGGCAGTGCAGTGTTTATTTTTTATATTTTGCTTGGACACTTATAGGGCCGTTAAAAAGGCGACCTGAAGTGTTTTCGGACGTGTGGTTTGGCGTTTTATTGCCGGTCGGGCGTCCGGGTGAAATTCTCGAAGTATTTTTCAGGGGTGTTTCATAAGATTCTTTGTAGAGGGGATTTACAGCTCACAGAAAAGTAAAGGTACAGTTAAGTCCTGTTTTGATAAGGTCGATAGATTGAACTGTAACACTTTTGCGTCAGATGTGTGCAATTTCCCTTAGGAAGAGGGGGAGACAGATGAGGACGAAAAGAAGCGGTTTTTCAATGATTGAGATTTTGATTGTGATGGGTGTACTTGGTGTTCTTGCAGCTGTGTTTACAATTTAGAAGAAAAAGAGAAAAAGAAACGTAACTTTTACAAAGAAAAGAGGGTAAAAAAATGAAAGCTAAAAAAGGTTTTACATTGGTGGAAATTCTGATTGTGGTGGTCATCCTTGGTATTCTTGCTGCCATCGTGATTCCTCAGTTTACCAGCGCAAGTTCTGAAGCAAAGTTGGCGGCTCTGGTCAGTGACCTTCAGGCGGTGCGTTCACAGATTCAGCTTTTCAAGATTCACCACAATGACATACTGCCCGGTTCTGCACTGCTTACTGGTGGCGCTACTTTTATCCAGTGTATGACGGGCACAACCGACCAGTATGGTGATCCTCTTGGAACTGATTATGGTCCATACATGCGGAAGATTCCCGCAAATCCTTTTAGTACCCTTGATTTAGACGCAGCGGGCAACGGCACCGTTGATGAGACTGGGGTCATTGGTAATGACGGTGGTCATTGGGAGTGGAATTCGACCACTGGTGAATTCTCAGCCGATGACAGTTGGGACCAGGATGGAGTTGCCGGGGCTGACCACGCGGATCTTTAAAAACTTACTGGGGCTGACGCTGCCAGTGGATATTTACACGGCAAACTGCCGGCGTCAGTTTTTGAGAGTCGGGAGATGAATAAATGGGCTGACCAGATTTAGGCGATAGCTGAAAGCTGGTCAGCCTTTTTGAAGCTTAGGGGGGGAGTCCTATGGGTGAGAAGGTTCGCTTTTCGTATGTTGAGGTCCTGGTTATGGCGGTTATATTGGGCATAATTTCGAGGACAATTGTTCCGCAGTTTGGTGAGGCGAGCACGGAAGCAAAGGTTTCAGAGCTGATTGACGGACTTGAAGTAATGCGTGCTCAGCTCGATTTGTACTGTGTTCAGCACGGAGATTGTCTTCCTCCTGCGGACTCATTCGAGAGTTTCGAAGCCGCTATGACAAAAAAGGCGGGACAGTATGGTCCGTATGTTAAGAAGATTCCTACGAATCCTTTTAATGACCTTAACACGGTTCGCTTTGACGGCGAGCCGGCAGGTGCCAACAAAGCCGGCTGGAGGTTTGATACGGCGAGTGGTTTGTTTCAAGCCGATAATGATGCCGGCTATGCGGCTCTGTGAAAAGTCAATGAGCGGTTGCGTAATCAACCGAAGAACGGCAGGCCACTGGTAACGGTGTGGAAGCCGCAGGATTGATAAACTGGCTGACCGTGCTGAGGCAATTGCCGGCGCGGGTCAGCCGTTTTGCTTTAATTGATTAATGATTATTTCACTATGAACTACGAACTACGAACTAAACATAAGGGGTTTTCCTTAGCTGAGGCGATGGTGGCAACCGTCGTGTTGGGTATCGCTGCAGCCGGGGTGCTGCTGCCGTTTACGAGCGGTGCGGCGGTTCGGGCCGAAGGTATGCGCAGGACTTTAGGCGCCAAGTTAGCTGGCGATTTGATGGAGGAGATTATACTCAAACCCTTCCATGACCCTGATGGCAGCTCTTATGACTATAGTCCGGGGCCGGATGCAGGGGAGATAACGCTCGCAGATTTTGACAATGTTGATGATTTTGATGGATATGCTGAGCCGCAAGGTCAGGTAAAGGATGTGAGCGGGACAGTATTTACTGATTCAAATTACGCCAACTTCAGCAGAGAAGTGAGCTGTGAATATGTTCGTGCGCCGCAGGAAAGCGAGGCAGGAGAGCTAAAATTCATTCGCGCTACGGTGCGAGTATATTACAGCGGTAAACAGATTGCGATTATAAATCGGCTTATAAGCGATTGATTATTAGAGCGAGATACGAGATGCGGAATACGAGATACGAGAATGGTTTTACGCTGGCTGAGCTGCTGATTGCCCTGATTGTCACAGGCATAATATTGGCAGCGGTGGCTGCGTTAGCTTACGCTCTGGGGACGGCAAATGAGAGCAGTGATGACACGGCTGTGAAACAGGCACAAGTGCGTTACGCCACGCTGAGAATATCAGAGCTGATAAGATACAGTAAACTTGTATATGCAGCTTCGGAGGGCGAAATAGTGCTTTGGCTGGACCGGGACGGGAACGGGGAACTTGATTTTATTGGGGAGCTGGTGGCCATTACAAAAGTGATATTGGCGGGTGGTGATATGCAGCTTTGTGAGTTTAACAGTGACCCTGAACCGGTGGTACTGATTCCTCGATGCAGCAACGTGCAGTTTCGATTTGACGAGCCGGCACTGCCGCCGACGAAAAGAAAATTTGTGAGTATTTCATTTGACCTTGTTGAAAATGGTGTTGTTCGCCAGTATCAGATAAGCGCTGCACGTCGGGGCTGGGCGGGAAATCTGCTCGACGGCGACGGCAATATTGTAAGTGGCGATGACGATTAAACTATGAACGATAGAAGAAACAAAATCAATAGGCGAGGGGCGGCACTGCTTGTTGTCCTGTTTGTTGTTATGGCAATAACGATTCTGTCATTAGGCTTTTTGTCGCGAAGTGACGTCGAATTGGCCTGCGGCGGGAATATGATACTGCGAACGCAAATGGATTATTTTGCTGAATCAGGGCTGGAACACGCAAAGGGATTGATACTCAATCCGCAGGATGTTGATTCAGAATATTGGACGGGGGCTATGGGCCAGCAGTTAGTAGCGGGCGGCGATGATTACTATGATGTCAATGTGGTTAAGCTTGGTGATGAGTGTAACTACCAGATAGTCTGCGAGGCGTATAGAGAAAAGAACGGAGAAAAAATCGGCCGCAGTCGTTTGGAGGCGGAGCTTCGGCTTGACCCGTGCATTGTATACTGGGCAGGGACAAGTACGACAATTTCGCAGCGAATTACAATAAACGGAGATGTCTATTGTAATGGCAATCCATCAGGCAACGGTTATGTTGTGGGCGATGTGTTCGCAACCGGCAGTATAACCGCAACAAATATAACGGGACAGAAAAATGAAGCAGTTACCGAAACACCTGTAAACTGGCCTGGTTTAGTTATTAACGATTTTAGCTCGAATTATTATATTAATTCTGTGAGTTATTCAGTTGGGGTAATCGGGCCCGACATTTCAAACGTAACATTGGGGCTGAGCGAAGGCAATCCGGCGGGAATTTATTACTGTAACGACCCTAATAATCCTGTAAGTCTGGGCGGCAATGTCACCATTAACGGTACCTTAGTGGTTGATGGCGACCTGACCATAAGTGGAATCAATAATGTAATTGACGCCGAGAAAAATTTTCCAGCTCTTCTGGTGAGCGGTGAAGTGATAGTAGAAGACGGCGCGACTCTGGTAGTTAAAGGGCTTGCCCAGATTGGTCAGAGAATAGCGGTCGATGCGGGGGCCCAAAATATGGATATTTATGGTGGCTTGTTTATCGCCAACGGAGGTATTGAAGGGTCATCTTCAAGTTCGATTTCTATTAATATCACGGCGGCCCCTGCAATAGCGTCGATTCAGACCTGGACGGCGTCGGGTACAGCAAGAAGGTGGAGCCCGGCAGCAGGAGCATTTTTCAGAAGTATCAGAAGGAATTAAAAAGGGAAAAAGAAGGCCCGGATTGATACAGATAATTGAGAATAAAAGCCCAAAAAGTGGGTTATAGGACGGCTGAAAGAGAGGACGTTTATCGGCCTTTATACGCGATAAAAAGAAAAATCCGAAGTAGATTGCTGACACCAATTACATATCCCGCCCCCCGCCAAACATCGAAATAGTTCGATGGTTCCGGTCGTATTATTTTGACGGTTGTACCAGTTTTGTTGGCCTTAACTATAGAAGGGTATAGGAATGACACTTATATCAGTTTTGGTGCGTGTGGAAAAGTCAGGGCGGATGAGAAAACCGGACGGTATGTGCCCGGCTGGACAGGTCTTGAATCTTAGAGGGCACAACGGCTTGTCTGCATTAGCCGGCCGGCCGGTAAAGATGAGCACGGAAGGGGACGAAGTAAAGAACAGAGGTGGCGGCTCATAATGCGCCAGCATAGAGAGATAAGGTCGATAAGAATAATGTTAACTCATAGTTCAGAGTTAGAAGTTCGTTGTCTGCCCACTAAAAGCTGCATCCGTAGTTTTACCGTGGTAGAGATTATAATTGTGGCCGTGATAATAACGATAGCGGCGATGGTGGCGATACCGCTGATGACTTCGGCAGCCAGTATGCAGATTCGGTCTGCGGCAAATATGATTGCGGCGGACCTGGAATACGCCAAAAGTATGGCAATCAGCAGACAGAAGATGTACGCCGTGGTTTTTGATAAGTCGACCGAGAGTTATCAGATTGAGGATCCAAACGGAGTGATAGATCACCCGGTTAAGAAAGGATTCAAATACATTGTGAATTTCAGCGGCGACAGCCGATTGAGCAAGGTTGATATTGTTGATGTTGATTTCGACCCTGACTCCAGTAATGCAATTACATTTGACTATCTTGGCAGCCCTTACA
>JAUVYZ010000090.1 GCA_030602845.1 Phycisphaerae bacterium
CAAATTCGAGGCCCTTTGCGGCGTGCAACGTCATCAAAGCAACACGGCCGCTCGAGGCGTCATAGGCATCGGCATTGCTGAAGAGCGCTATTTGCTGAAGATAATCGAGCAGTGACGGCTCTTGTGCCTGCTGGTCATATATGTGAGCGGCATTTATCAGCTCGTTAGCGTTATCGAGAGCGGTTTCACTTTCAACGCCGGCGTCCCGAAGGGATTTTTCCAGTCCGGATTCGGCAAAGACGCGCTGGGTGAGCGGGGCAACTTCACCGGCGACATCTTTTTTGAACTGTTCGAGCATATTGACGAAGGCGGCAATCTTGACTTTTGCAGCTTTAGAGAGAGAATCGATATGCCCTGCGTTTTTGAGGCCATCGAAAAAGGTAGTATTATTCTGAGCGGCGTAGGCACGAACTCTATCGATTGTGGTTTTTCCTATGCCGCGGGGCGGGGTGTTAATGATGCGCAACAGCGCAATTTCATCATCGGGGTTGACAAGGATTTTCAGATAGGCGAGCAGGTCGCGGATTTCCTTTCTGTTGTAGAATTCCACGCCACGAACAACCTGGTACGGTATTTTATTGCGGATAAATGCCTCTTCAAGCATTCTGCTCATAGCATTAACACGATAGAATACGGCTATATCGTTCAGAGACGAAGCTTTGTCAGTTAGCTCTTTTACCTGTTGTGCGACGGCCTCGGCCTCTTCGGCCTCATCCTCGAAGGCCGTTACGACGATACTCCCGGCACCAGACTTCGTGGGGACAAGCTTTTTTTTCTTTCGATTTTGGTTGAATGTAATCAAATTATCGGCAGCTTCGAGAATATTGGTTGTGCTGCGAAAATTTTCTTCGAGCTTGATAACGGTGGCGTCAGGCCAATCATTTTCAAAGGCCAATATGTTGCGGATGTCGGCGCCGCGCCAGCGGTAAATGGACTGGTCGGGGTCGCCGGTTGCGCAAATATTGTTGTGAGCCGAAACAAGGGCCTTAGCGATTTTATACTGGGCGTGATTGGTGTCCTGATACTCGTCGATGAGCAGGAATTTGAAACGATTTGACAACTCGGCGCAAACATCGGGATAGCTCTGGAGCAAAAAAGCAGTTTCCATCAACAAATCATCAAAATCAAGGGCGTTATATTCGCGTAAGATATGTTGATAGCGGGCATATATTCCGGCTAATGTTCTGGAGAAAAAATCGTCGGCGCCGGCTTTGAAGGGGTCAACGTTTATGAGCTTGTTTTTCAGAACAGAAATCGCGTCAAGCATTCGAGCGGGCGGGAAATTTGTGGTGTCAAGTTCGCAATCCTTGACGGCCTGCTTGATACATCTGGCCTGGTCGGCTTCGTCATAGATACTAAAGCTGTGGTTTATCTCTGCCTTATCAGCATACTGCCGGAGGATTCTGACGCATAAAGAGTGAAAGGTGCTGATATGCGCACCGGCGGAAGCGCCAAGAGCAACCGCCCTCTGGCGCATCTCGTCGGCGGCTTTGTTGGTGAAAGTTATTGCGCAAATATTGTACGGCTGGACACCCGAATCGATAAGTGCGGCGATTCGGTATGTGATGACGCGGGTTTTACCGCTGCCGGGGCCGGCAATAACAAGCAGCGGGCCTTCAACGTGAGAGACAGCTTCTTTTTGTGAAGGGGTTAGTTGTTGCAAGAGTATATCGTGCATTGCGTGTCCGGCTGCGTACGTCATTTTAATTTTTTGAGCATTTCTTCTTCCTGCTGCATTAGTTGCTCGAAAAGCCCGGACCTTTCGATTTTTATGCGTCCAAGCAGATTGCGTCTCAGGTCAGGTGGATACTGCTGGTCATTCAAGAAATCGATAAGTGCAAGGTATCTTAACAACTTAAAATCAGGTAATGCAATCCTTTCCTCGGGGTCTATCGATTTGTAGTAAAGGTCATAAGCTTCTTTCGCCATATTTTCTAAGCCGGCCGCCTCATCGTCGTCACGCATCGCATATCTGAAATAGCTTTCCCGTAGCATCATTAGTATAATTTCTTTTGCGTTATTTACGCCTATAGTCCGGAGTTCTTCGCGGAGCCGGTTCCTCGCAAAAGCAACAACATCTGGATCTTTAAATTCATCCAGCGGATAGAGTTTTCTTAATTGATTATAAATTTTTTGTGCCTGGCGCCTATGGCCTGCCTGATAGAAAGAGAGGACGGCGTTTTTGAGCATATTGCGATGGCCGTCCTGGAGGGAAACGTAGATGCTTTTACTGAGGTCTTTGTATTTTTCGAGGGTCGCCAGCCGGGCCTCGTTGCATGGCTCAAACATCCTCAAATCCGGCCGTAAAAATATCTCCTTCCTCTGCTGCGAAGAAGGATCCGATGAACCCTCAGCAGGTAGATTATAGATAAATATTTTTCCGTTGCGAAAGAGGTTTTGCAAACTATGGGCTACGATACGGTCGGTATTAGCTTCGGTCATCCCGATCATCCGGCGGGATTCCTCTTTGGCGGCTACTTGCAGGCCTTTGACGGCCCAGTAAATTGCGTGACTGTCGGGATGACGCCAATCCAGAGGGTAATGTTTATTCGGGTCATTCCAGTCGATAGGGCCATAGACTTTATTCAGCTCATGCATTAAAACCGGGTCAAGTTTCCACGTTCTCCGCAGCTGGTAAGCTTTGGCGAAAATATCAAACCTTTCGAGTGCTTCAGGCCCTCTGATTCTAAAATCATCTATAACATTAAATGCGGCGGGCTTGAATCTGCTGGGGTTTTGTCTTAAGGACAGATAATTGCTCACAAATTCGCCATCGGTAAATGCCTTGTCGGCGGATTTTAGAGCTGTAATTAACGGGACCACATTGGCATCTTTTATGATTTGCTCCCAGTCGGTTGGGGCTTGGGCAAGAGCGTCGAAATATTGGTTATCGGCGGGGCCGAGCAGCGGTTCCATCGCCAAAGCGAGCTGCAACTTGTAATATTTGTGTGCATCATCCGATACGGCGCCTATTTTGTGCTGGAATATTCTGGCAAGTTCGCGGTAAAGCGTAATGTTTTTGAGTTTTTGCTTATCAATGGCCTTGTCGCGAAGGAGTTCGTAGCCGTTTTTGACCCATCGCCATCGCTGGTCCGGCTGGGTCGCGGGTATGGCGACGGAAATGTTATAAGCCATATTCCAGGCGTGAAACTCCCAGACCGATGCAAAACGGGGCTGCAAGGTGGTTATCCATTCTGCAAGCTGTTTTGCATCGAAGAATTGGCCCTGCTCTTTTAGCTTATCCGCCCGCATCCATAAGACATCTACGACCAGGCCGCGAAAAGCGCCCGTTGCGATGGTTGTAAATGCAAGGGAAGGGGGAACATTTTCAGGCTTATCGATTATCAGGTGCATATCCTCACGCTGCGAGTTTATGAAATCAAGCTGCATACCAGCGGCGATAAGTAAAGCAGCTGCAAGAACAATGCAAAAAGAACAAATTATTGTGTCGCGCGAACGCATCGTTCGTATCTCGTATTTCGCTTCACGCTTTAGATTATAATTTTTGCAATTTCTCTGAAGCTGAAAATCAGCAGGGCAAGAAGCAACAATAAAACCGCTTTGATACAAATCATAAGGCCGGCGGCTTCGGCCAATAAAGGCCAGCTCAATAATCGCGCAGGAACCAGGAATTTTGCAGGGTTAAATTTATCAAACTGAGGCAGGAGCAAAATGACCGGCCTAATAGTGTAAGAATAGACCCAACTTAAGTTTTCGCCAAGAAAGTCAAAGGATTCCAAACAGAAGCCGCTAACAGTTGCGGTAAAGAATATCACAAGACAAAGCAATATGGCCACAGGGAAGGAGAGGAATGTCGAGGCCAATATGCCTAAACAAGCGAGGAAAATCAAACGAAATAAGATTAAAAGAACGGCTCTTATGAAATTGCCGGTGAAGGTATCGGCCTCGTAAAGCACTTCCAATCCGTCCTCAGGGGGAAAGATTACCACTGTATTATTCAGGGGGACATTCAGGAAGCCGACAGCCAGATAGCCGTCTTCGGCGACTACATTGGCAGGAACCTCTATTTCGTGAAAAGTTTGGATTGCATCTTTGCGGTCGAAATCACGAATCGGAGTTTCCCTTTTGGTGCCGTACTTGATCTGTCTATAGTCACCTACAGTCCATATTCCATAAACATTCAAATCGGGCGGATTTACCGAAACATCGTATTTAAACCTTATAAACAAACTCTGGTTAGGGTCGAGAGGTCTAACGTTATTAAACTCCCAAATCAATTGTTGACCGGGCACGGCGGCTCTTTTCCATCTTTTCTGGTCTTCAGTAAGTTTGGCGATTATTTTCTCGCGCGGGACACCTTCGGGCAGTCGGCCGCTCTTTTCGAGTTTCTTGTAGGCCTCATCGACCTCCCGGGTGACATCGACTTCGGCGGGAATTAGACTATTCCGAGCGGTATAAAATTCATTGTCGAGCTGGGCAAGGTCGGCTTCGCTCGCATTGAAATATTTCGGTATATAAATAGTAATGGCGTATATTATAGCTGAAAAGAGAATGAGCAGAGCCACATCCAATAGTATTACGCCGAGCAGTTTGCCGAAAAGAAGCTGAAAACGGCGAATGGGCTTGGTAATAACAGTATATATTTGCCTCTGTTTTATATCGCTTGTCAGCGAATAGATTGAGACGACTATCGTGAGCAAACAGAGCAAAAAACTGGTGAGCGAAAGGCCATAGCTTACAAAGGTCTGGAGCCTGCCCTTCAAAGTACCGTCGCCCGTCATCGCCGCACCCATCACCGGGAGCAGGACAATCAGCAGAATTACGAAAACAGCGGCAATTTTCATCCGCAAGGCCTGCTTTATAGTATTCGTGGCAACAGCCCAGATACTACGCATTTTTCAATTTCCGATTTTCGATTTCAGATCGACAATTGACAACTGGTCATCCGAAATCGAGCATTGGTCATTTACCATTGACTAAATACCACTGCCTATTCACTATCCTCTTTTTTGTGTGTTGAGCGGCCTGTTAGCTGGTCCAGGATGTTTTTTTTGCCTTGTTCGGGCTTTGGGCTTTTGGATTCAACCGGTTCTGTTTTAACTTTTCCGTTTCTAACGACGGGTTTCAGCGGGGCCGGTTTAGTCGGCTCAGTTAGTTTGCTTAGCAGCTCTTCATCGGGTTTGGGTTCAGAAGTTTCAACGGGGACGACTTGCTCTGTTGTTGGAGGTTCCGGGGGTGGCTGTTGCGATACCGGTTCAGAGACAAGTTTATCGAGTATATTTTCCACAGGGGTCTCCGTTGTGAGAAAACCGCCGATTCGTGTGGTACTGACTGCACCGCTCGTGGGCTGGGCCTGCTGCTGGGCAGTTGCAACGGTTTTGATGAAAAACGTTTCGAGCTTATCCATTGGAGAAGTTACGACGCAGTCAGCCTGCTCGTCTTCAATCAGCTGCTTTATCCTCTCAACGGCGGTATCGCTTATGTTGCCGGTAGTAATTTGCTTTTTATTTGTCTGGAGCAGGAGATCTTTAACGTGGCCTTCGGCCTGAATTTTGCCGCCGTAGAGGATTGCAATTCTATCGCACACATCTTCAACATCGGCAAGCAAATGACTGCAAAGCAAAACCGTCTTGCCGCGTTTTTTAAGCTCCAGGACTAAATCCTTTATCTGCCTCGTTCCGATAGGGTCAAGTCCGGTTGTCGGCTCGTCCAATATAAGTAAGTCGGGGTCGTTTATCAGCGCCTGTGCCAGGCCGATTCTGCGTGCCATACCTTTTGAAAACGTTCCAACGGGTCTGTTTGCGACGGCCTTTAGCCCAACCATATCGAGCAGGGCCTCAATACGCATTTTCCGCACTTTGGCGGGCAGGCCAAACAATCTGCCATAGAAATCCAGGGTTTCGCGGGCGTTCAAATACCTGTAAAGATAGGACTCTTCCGGCAGAAATCCTATCCGAGCGCTGATTTTAGGGTCGGCGCCGTCGCCGCCAAGACATAAAGCCCTTCCCTTTGTCGGATAAAGCAAGCCGAGCAGCATTTTCAGGGCGGTTGTTTTACCTGAGCCATTGGGACCTAAAAGGCCGAAAACTTCATTGTAGCGAATCCGTAAATTCAGGTCATCGACGGCATAGACCTTGTCCCTACCCCACCAATCGGAAAAAACCTTGGTCAAAGAAAAAGTTTCAACTGCATATTCCATAAACAAATCAAAACTTAAAAGTCAAAAATCAACATGACACTTAGTGTCATTGCGAGCCCGAACAAAGTGAGGGCGTGGCAATCTCAAACCTAACCAGTGAGATTGCTTTGGTCGCTTCGCTTCCTCGCAATGACATTTTGGATTTTGCATTGTAATTTTACATTTTGGACTTTGATATTTACATTTTCCGTGGTTCGTGGCCGAACTCCTCGCCGTAGCGGACAAGTCGAGCACTGTTAAAAACAACAATCAATGAGCCGGCAAAATGCAAAACCGCGGCGTAAATGGCGGGCAGCCACCCTGCTGCTGCCGCCGCATCACCAAGAATAATAAACATTATCCCAAAGCCGAGATTTTGATTTATAACTGCTCTTGTTTTTCGTGAAAGTCGCACAAGGAAGGGAAGCCGCTTTAAGTCATCGCTCATCAGGGCAATCGAGGCAGAGTTTATGGCCACATCGCTGCCGGCAGCACCCATAGCAATTCCAAGGTCGCCGGCTGCCAGAGCAGGTGCATCGTTTATACCATCTCCAACAACGACGACGGTGTGGCCGTCTTTTTTCATTTGCTCAACAATCGAGAGTTTGTCCTGAGGCAGACAATGCGCCTTAAAATCGGTACAGCCCAGCTCGGCAGCAACCCTGTTGGCGACCTCGTCTCTGTCGCCGGTTAGCATAGTTACTCTTTTTATGCCGATATCGAGCAGCTCCTTGACGGCTTGTTGGGCTTCCGGTCTGGTTTTGTCCTGTAAACCAATCCAGCCGATGCACTTTGAATCCTTTGCTACATAAAGGGTGCTGAAGCCCTGCTCCTCGTGAAGGCCGGGGTCGGAAACGTTGCTTATATCTACATTGTTTTCCTTCAGGAAGGTATCTCTGCCGACAATAATTTTTGCGGAATCGACCAGAGCAGTTACGCCTTTGCCGGGTGTTTCCTGGAAATTGTCCGTGGCAGGTAAGGAGAGATTTGCCTCTTTGGCGACCTCTTGCAGGGCCCTTGCGGCGGGGTGCTTGCTCATCTGCTCGGCGGAAGCAGTGACGGCTAACAGCTCGGCCGGTTCAATATCTTCAGCGGGCGTCAGCTTTGTTACATACAGCCGACCTGTTGTTACCGTCCCGGTCTTGTCGAATACCATTGCCGTCATCTTGCCCGCAATCTCAAGGTCGGCTACATTTTTTATCAGAATACCGAGGCGGGCAGAGGCCGATATCGCCGCAACCATCGCCGTGGGAGTCGCCAAAATCAAGGCGCAGGGACACGAAACAACAAGTATCGTAATCGCCCTGTTGATATCGGCGGTGAAAAACAAAACTATCGTGGCAATCATCAAAATCGTCGGCGTATACCATTTAACATAGCGGTCGATTATCCGCATAATCGGTATCTTTGTCTGCTCAGCCTGCATAATCAATGACTGGACCTTGCCGAGAGTTGTATCTTTGCCGGCTTTGGTTACGGTGATATCCAGCACGCCGGTAAGGTTATTTGTGCCGGCGAAGACCTGCATTCCCGGCACCTTATCGACAGGCAAAGATTCGCCTGTTATCGTGGCTTCGTTGACGGAGCTAAGTCCTTTTATAACTTCGCCGTCAGCCGAT
>JAUVYZ010000170.1 GCA_030602845.1 Phycisphaerae bacterium
GAAATTCCCGCCGGTTGGACTGCTTTTCCGGGCCTGCCCCGGCCGGGGGATAAGACCGGTGTGGGCCTCACGTTGTCCCAAAGCCGAGAAGGTTCCGTCACCGGCACGGTGAGGTTTCACGGCACGGATGCCCCGGCCTCAGGGGTGGTTGTTAAAACCATAAGCAAGTGGTTCGATACCGTGCAGGCCCGCACGGACCAGCAAGGCAGCTACGCATTGGCCGGCATTCGCCCCGAAGCCGTTTTCCACATCAGTGCCGAAGACGAGCAAAAAGAGCTGTTCATGATAGATATGCCGGCGGCCGTCCTCAAACCCGGCGAAGCCAAAACAGGTGTGGACCTCACGTTGTACCAGGGCCGAAAAGGTTCCATCTCCGGCAAAGTGGTCGGCAGGCGCATCTTCTATAAAAAACCCGAACGCCTGACGAGGAATATAGTGCCCGAGAACTTTGAAAGGCGCCAAGATACGCCCTTGTCGGGTGTGAAGATAGTCCTCAAAAGCAACAAAGGGGTTCTTAAGGAAACCATCACCGATGAGACGGGGCGCTACAGATTTGAGGGACTGTGTGCAGACGGTTATGTCGTCCGCGCGGAACTGCCTCAAGGCGCCGCATTCGATAGGGACAATTACCCGAGTCTGTCTCGCTATGTCAAGCTCGAATCCGAACCCAGGACGGATGTCGATTTGCACTTCCGGCTCGATGGGATATCCATTGCGGGACGGGTGACCGACACTAATGGAAACCCTATCGGTGGTGCCAAAGTGGTTGCGGAATTCTACCTTCAAGGCGAGGACGAGGGGATGCCCGTAATCAAAAAGTTTGGGTCGCCGGTCATGACGTTATCCGCCGCAGACGGTCGCTACCGACTGGATGGTCTTTGTCCGGTGACATTTTCGGAGACCGCCACCTACCTGATACATGGTAAGCTCTATCGCTGGTACGAGATGCGCGTTCAGGCGAAGGGGTATTCGCCCACCAGGCTTCTCGTGCCGCCCGTCACGGAGCACCTCGTCGGCGAAACCTCCCGGTTGATGGAGGATTATAAAGGTCTTTATGGTGAACGGGATTCGTCGTCTGCCGAGGTGGCCTTGCCCGAAAGTGGCGCCAATGCCATTAACGGTATCGACTTTGTTATGGAGAAGGCAGCGGTGATTACGGGGCGGGTTCTCGATACCCAAGGCAACGTTGTGCCGGGGCCCAGGCCGAAGGCTTTGATACGGATGGTCCCCGTGGATTCACGCGACGACGAAAACGAAACGCTTCTTGTTCAAATGCCCGACAGGACCGGCCTCGACTGGATTGCCTTAGATGAAGCGGGGCGTTTCAAATTCGACGGCGTCCACGCAGGGAGCTACTTTTTTGAAATAAGGACCAGAATAGACCCTTATGATACGCAGAGGGCGAGGAATGAGACTTTAGTGGTCAAAGCGGGGGATGTTATCAAGGACCTTGATGTCATTAAGGACCTTGATGTCATTGTGGAGCCGGCTGTAGATAGAGGCAAAATATCAGGTCGTGTGCTGGACGCCCTGTCAGGAAAACCCGTCAAAGCGTTTTCCGCCAAGGTCACCCGCGTGGACTCATCCGGGGAGGGCACGCCGTCCCTCGGCCGGACCACAATCGATAAATCGCAAGAGGGTGCTTTTCTTATAGAGGACATTTCCACCGGGACAGCGACACTGGAGGTATCGGCCCCCGGCTACGCGCGCGAAAAAGTCCAGGTGAAAGTTGTCAGTGGCCAAACAACCGATATGACTTTCAATCTTGAGCAGGGAGGCAAGTTGCAGGTTTATGTCACCCTGAACGGAAAGGGCAAGATGGCTTGGGTCGTCAGCGCGCGTCCTGCAGACCAAGGGCCGGATGCTGAAATCTCGACTCAGATGGGCAAAGATGGCCGCTACGAGCTCACAGGACTGAAGGAAGCCGAGTATCTGGTCAGGGCACCCGTTCCGCTTAGCACCGGCATCCGCGGCCAAGCAACAGTACAAATCAATAATCGTGCGAGGGTAAAGATAGAACCCGGAAAAGAGACGCGCCTGGATTTCGAGCTGCGAGATAATGCCGGGATTCGCGGCACATTTGCATGCCCTGATAAAGACCTTTCTTGGCGCATCCTAATTTTTGACGACTCGGCTGCGGTTCGTGATGACTCGGTTTCCGAAGTCAGACGGGCCCATGCCCTCATCTGGAACCTGCAGAAGGGCGAGTATTATGAGATTCGGTGTCTCCCACCCGGCACGTACAGGGTCGTCGGAAGGTGTTGTAAGAAAGACCAGGGGTGGACTGCCGTCATGGAGAAATCGAAGACCGTCACCGTGGGCGCTGGACAGGTTGCCGAGGTTGATTTCGTTTTTCTGTAGTCATTGAACCGTCCACAGGTCTTTGGCTGCTGCGGCTGGAAGCTTTAGATGGATGGCGTTTTATTCCCGCAGGGCGAGAAAGACATTTTGGGGGTGTTACCAGTTGGCCAAATATGGTAAAATGGTGTCCGGACTTCAAGAAAAGCAGTGGAATTGTTCCGCACTAATTGCGCTTATTGGTGCGGGATAAAAGCTAACGAGGCGATATGATGCGATTAGTGAGCTGCATTTGTGTCTTGACGATAGTGGCCTTGTGCGCAGCCGTTGTGCCGATGGCGGCTGCAGGTCGGGTTCAATCGCGACGGCAATCGGTTATCCGGGCGGTGGACAACAAGGCTACGCTGCGCAGCGGCGTGAGCATTGAACTGCTGGGGTTGACGTACATTCCAGTGAAGGGTCAGCCCTGGTGGAAGCCCGACGGTTCGCCGGTGGATGAGCCGCCTTTTGACAGGGTAGGCACTGATCCGAGTGTTGACCCGAACTGGGAGCAATTCAATTATTACGCAGTGGCTGCGCGTCTGAAGGGTAAACCCGCTGATAAGCTCGGACAAGTAAAGTGGCGTTTCAGGAGGGCGGATGGGCACGCCCGCACCACGTACTACCATAAGAACGTCCTCGCCGGATGGGTCAGGTTTCCCAAATATGTCAAAACGACCACGCTGCGCCTGGGTATCGCCGGCGGGCACTGGGAGACACTTATCGCTTTTAAGGACTATGGCTCTTACAGGAAGGGTAAGGATTCGATAGCTGTGAGCAAGCCGTATGGTCCTTATGGGCCGCTCGGCTCAGGTCTGGGGGAAAAAGGGCTGTACATTCGTGTAGTCTATAATGTAACTGACCGTGACGTCCGTATCGTGGCCGTCGATAAAAACGGCAAAGTGCATCTTTCCAGCTCCGGGGGCTCAGGCGGCACCAGCGACCTTCGACGAACCATTGCGAATTTTCGTGATTTGACACAGGACAAGCTTCAGGAATACCGCTTTGAGGTGCGTGAGTATGAGTGGGTCGAGTTTAAGAATATTGCGCTTCGTCCGGGCAAAGAGGCCGTTGCCCGTGCTGAACGAAAAAGAGCCGTAGAGCAGGAGAAACTCGAACAGTGGCTCGGCGAGGGACAGACCCGGCGGATTCGCGAACAGATTCTCACGCTGCGTGAGAGTTATCACGTCCACGAACCCTGTAATTCGCAGGTGGCGGCAATATCGGCAATACAAGAGCTGGTCAGGATGGGTGCTCTTGCTGTACCGGAGCTGATTACGGAGCTGCGTCAAACCGAGCGCTGGCTTTATAAGAGCTTAATCGCTTTTACGCTGCGGGCCATCGGCGACCGTCGTGCGGTGCCTGGGTTAATCGAAGTATTGGGCCAATCCAGGTACCGAGGAGAATTTGGCATCTTCATAAAGGATGAGCATCTGGCAAAGTTTATGCTGGACAATCAGCATTGTTCGGCTGATGAAAGTGATCGCCAGGCCAAAACAATTAGGCTTGGCTGTCCGGTCATTGAGATTGTCAAGGCGCTGGATAAAATCACCGGCCACAGTGAAGGTCCGGACAGGTTCAGTCCGGAGGCGGCAGAGGCCGTCAAGGCCCGATGGCAGAGGTGGTGGCAGCAGCAGAATAAGCAGAAGACCGATGTGCAGGTTGAGGATCCAGTTATGGCTGCGATGGGCTGGCTGAAACTTATCGATGCCAGAGATTATGGCAAAAGCTTCGACGAAATGGCTGTGCTGTTCAGAGGGGCGGTGAGTAAAGCTGACTGGGAAAAGACTATGGACCTTTATGGAAAGGGTTTTGGCAAAGCTGTTTCGAGAAAAGTTCAATCAAAGAGACATACCAGACACCTTCCAGCCGGGCCGACCGGTGAATATGTGATTATTGAGTTCGAGTCATCGTTCGAGCATAAAAGCAAAGCTGCCGAAACCGTTACGCTGATGCGGGACAGAGACGGCGTATGGCGGGTGACACGCTACTTTATTAAATAGCATATAGTGAAAGCAAAAACCGGTCCTGAGTCGGTCGGGACTTTCAGTAACGTAAAATTTTAAGCAGGGTCCTTTGTCGGCGAGCCGGCACTGCGAATGGCGAATTTATCCGAAGTTGTAGTGCTTTGTTACGGCTTCGGTGACGTTCCAGGTGCACTCGAGGTCCTGTGGGAAAATCACGAAATCGCCGGGGCCGAAACTCACCGAATCCGTGCAGTCCGTGAACGTTACTTTGCCTTCTATTAGAAGGCAGGTTTCTTTTTCTGTATATGACCAGTCGAAAGTGCTGGGCTGGCATTTCCAGATTGGCCAGGCCTTGCAGGTTTCGGTTTCCTCATCAGACGGCTTTTTGACAATCACATCTTTTACGCTTGGCATATTGTTTTGCTCCTTTGACTATTATCGGTTCAGGCTGTATTATACCTGAAGGAGCCTATTTTGGAATACGCAACAGAAATTTTTTCTGAAAGCTGGTATAAATTAGTCTCCATTGACTTTTTGCCAGGAACAACAGATATCGAAAGAGTCAGGGAAAAGATATTTGGCTATGTTGATTTTAGAATAGGGCGGGATGGGTGACGAAATTGAAAAGGGAAAGCAAACTCCTGTTTTTATGGTAATGCCAACCCTGCGAATTTACCGGCCTCTTCCTCCGCAGTGTCCTCGTCCTCGTCCGCCAGGGCCTCGGCGGAAGCGGTGGGGGGCGGCAGTGTCGGAAGCAGCGGTGGTGAGTTCAATTGGGCCGCCTTTGATTAGCAGGGCCTTTCCGTTGACCAGGGCATCAGCAATCTTTTTGTGGGCCGATTCCAGCATTCTGCCAAAGGTCTGTCTGGATACATTCATCCTTTTGGCGGCGTC
>JAUVYZ010000133.1 GCA_030602845.1 Phycisphaerae bacterium
AATCGAACTCGAACTTATTACCGAGGCCGCTGCGCAGTATCATTCCACCGATGGTTGCACCACTTCTGGACCGAGACTCGCTCGATGTGGCCGGTGTTGAGCGGCTGATTGAACACATTCTTGCCGGCGGCGTGCACGGGTTGTTTATCTTAGGGACAACCGGTGAGGCGCCAAGTCTTAGTTACCGGCTGCGATATGAACTCATTGAACGCGTCTGCGCACGGGTCAAGAGGCGGGTACCGGTGTTGGTTGGAATTACCGACACGTCCTTTGTGGAGTCGGTAAATATCACCTGCAAAGCAAAAGACGCCGGGGCGCAGGCGGTGGTGTTGGCGCCGCCATATTACTTCCCTGCGGGTCAGGCGGAACTGCTCGAGTACCTCAAGCATTTAGCCCCTGAACTGCCGCTGCCATTGTTTCTTTACAATATGCCATACTACACCAAGCTTGTTTTTGAGCCTGAGATGGTGCAGGCCGCGGCTGAGATTGCCGGCATTGTGGGGTTAAAGGAGAGCTCCGGAGATATGGTTTATTTCCGCCAATTGCTGTCGCTGCTAAAGAAGCAACCTGATTTCTCGCTTCTGATTGGGCAGGAGGAACTTCTTGCTGAAGCGGTTTTAGCGGGTGCACACGGTAGTGTGTGTGGCGGTGCCAATCTTGTTCCACGTCTTTATGTAGACCTTTATAAGGCAGCGTCTTCAAGGGATTTGTCGACGGTCGAAAGACTTCATAAAAAGGTGATGCAAATCAGTAAGGCTATTTACGGTGTGGGGAAGTATGAATCGAGCTATCTGAAAGGGCTAAAGTGTGCGCTTTCGTGTATGGGTATTTGCAACGATTTCATGGCTGAGCCGTTTCACCGTTTCCGCCGCACAGAACGTAAGGTGATTCGCCGGCACCTCGAAGAGCTGGGAATTATGGAGAAAAGATAGAACTCGTGCTGCGTAGCGAGCTACTTCGCAGAGCAGGATGAGTTTGGATAAGGCGAAAGATTGTGCAGGGCAGTCTCGACAAAGTTGATATCGGCATTCTGGTTCTTTATTCCTGCGTGCTGATAGTGATGGGAGTGTACTACAAGCGTAAATGCCGTACGGCGGAACAATTTATGGTTGCCGACCGTTCGATTCCTGCGTGGGCGGCCGGGCTGGCCGTGATGAGCGCCTATACAAGCAGCATTTCTTATATTGCCACGCCGGGCATGGCATACGATTCAAACTGGCATCCCATGATTTTTGCGTTATGCATCTTTCCCGTTGCCTGGCTGGTTTGCAAATATGCCGTCCCGTATTATCGCAAAACCCGGCTGATATCCGTTTACTCGTTTCTGGAGGAAAGACTCGGCGCCTGGGGGCGGGTCTATGCGGCCCTTTCGTTCCTGCTCTATATGATGGGGCGCGTCGCGGTAATTCTTTACCTCGTCAGCCTGCTGTTGAGCACGTTTGTTACCTGGAACATCGGCGGTTTGATTCTAATCATCGGTCTGGTAACGATTGTTTATACACTGCTCGGCGGGATGGAGGCGGTGATTTGGACGGACGTGATGCAGTCGGTGATTATGATTGCAGGCATTCTGTTTTGCGCAGTCATTTTGTCCTGCCGTGTATTCTCGGGTCCGGAACCTTTGATAGCCGCGGCTGTCGAACATAGTAAGTTCAGCTTCGGCAGTCTAAAGCCGTCCCTGAACAACGCTCAGGGGCTTCTGTCGAACCGGACGATATTGGTAATGATTATTTTCGGAGTCACGGAGAACCTTCGAAATTTGCTGGCCGACCAGAACTACGTGCAGAAGTACTGCTCCGTCCCGACCGAGTACCAGGCAAAGCGCTCAATCTGGATTGCGATGCTGATATATATTCCGCTCACGGCAGTTTTCCTGTATATCGGGACAACTCTTTTTGCGTTTTACGGGCAGGGTAGTGAGCTGGTAAACGTTCCGGGTATGCTGAACGCGGAAGGGAAAGTCATAGGCGATAAGGTTTTTCCGTATTTCATCGCCACAGAGCTACCGGCGGGTCTTAAGGGATTAATCATCGCCGCGATTGTCGCAGCTGCAATGAGCACGGTGGACTCGGCATTGAATTGCTCGGCCACCGTTTTACTGCTGGACTTTTATAAGCGATACTTCAACCCGAAAGTCGGCGAGCGCGGCAGTATGGCGTTTCTGCGTTTGGCTACCATCGTCTGGGGCGTGCTCGGGACGGGGTTAGGCCTTGTGATGATTCGAGCCGAGAGCGCATTGAACGTTTGGTGGCAGATATCCGGTATCTTCGGCGGAGGGATGCTGGGCCTGTTCATTTTGTCGTTACTGAAGGTTCGCCTTCGTCTGTGGCAGGGCCTTGTTTCCGTCGGGGCAAGCATTGCCGTTATCAGTTGGGGGTCTTTTATGCGTGACTCTTTCCTGAACAAATTCAATTTGCAGATAAAAGAATCCTGGAAGTGGGCCGAGTGTAACCTCGACGTGGTCATCATTGGCGCGGCCGGAACGGCTGCGCTGATGACGGTTGCCTGTCTTTTCGGGCTGACGAATCGCAAGCAAGAGACTCCGGGATGAGAAAAAGTCATTGTTGTCGAAAACATACCGCTGAAATCGGCGTCAAAGGGTCGGCAGATTATTTCTTGATTTACATCTTAACAAGAATAATATAGGATTCAGGATTGCTTTTGAAAGACTTGCCAGGAGCTGGCGTAGAACAAGTACAGCAAGAAAGGTAGAGTTATGGATTGGCCAGGTGATATATTCAGTATAGTTTTAGCCGTCGTACTTGGTGCGATGATAGGGATAGAGAGGGAATTCAGCGGTAAGGCAGCCGGACTTCGTACAAACGTCTTAATCTGCCTTGGTGCAGCGGCGTTTACCATAATTTCCAGACAAATGGCCGGTGAAAATGATTCACTTACAAGAATAGCCGCTCAAATCGTTACCGGTGTGGGTTTTCTTGGTGCCGGTGCTATCATCCAGGATAGAGGTGGCGTCCACGGTTTAACTACGGCGGCAACAATCTGGTTCGTGGCGAGTCTTGGGATGGCTTGCGGGGCAGGTTTTTACGAACTGGCAGTTATATTGACTCTCCTTGCAATTTTTGTTTTGATAGGCCTTCGGCAAATACAAAAACCTCTGAAACGTTATATCGAGAAACACAAGCCGAAAGGTGTTTCTGACAAACAGGCCTGAACCAGTTCCACTTTTGTTATGGCAGTTTTGAATAGAACTCGGAGGAGCTTTATTATGCCCATTATCAAACTCAGTAAAATTATGGCAAGATTTTGTCTGGCCGGAATAAATCCCGGTGTATTGTTGGTACTGTTCGGGATTACCGTGATTACGATGTTGCCCGTCCGAGCCTGCGGAGCAGCAGTGGTTGAATGGGACTTCAGCAAAGGCGCTCACGGCTGGACAGGAAATAACAGGGTGGAAAATCTGCGTTCCTTTTCGGAAGGGCTGATTGTCAAATCAACAGGGCTGGACCCGTGGATAGAAGGGCCGGCGGTGGATTTGCCCGGCGATAAAATGATTAGAGTAAAAATACGTATGAAATCGAATGCAGATACAAGTGCGGAACTTTTTTACGGTAAGGGGTTTTGGGCCGGGCGCTCCGTTCCATTCCGCGTGCGAAACGATGGGCAATGGCATAACTACTCCCTTATTATTAAGGATAAGTTAGGCCCGGGGACGCGCTTTCGCCTTGACCCCTGTGCGGGTAAGGGGGAAGTTACAGTTGCTTTCATTAAGGCCGAAACACTGAGCAGGATAGTCGCTCCCTCGCTGGAGGTGCCGAAAAGACCCGACAAGGTCAAAGACATAGGGTGGCCAGTCAAATCGGGAAGCCTCGAATTTCGAAAATATGGAGTGAGGTGGGGGGACTTTACTCTCACAGTAGATGACGCAGAGATGGCAGTTGGGTACAGTCCCGGGTTGGTCGGCGTATTGTTTGACGATGAAGCCGAGTGGCTGAATTTAGGGAAGGCAAGCACTGATTTTCTGAGTTCTGGGAATATCGCGTTCGCAAGTAGAGGCACTATTAAAGATAGCAAAGGCGGACGCTGGCAGATTCAAAGATGGGTAAGGGCCGGCAAAGATGAAGGGACACTTGTAATAGAGACCGAGTTGAGAGTAAATAAGGACAGGGACATTGTGCACGTGCCATGGCTGACGATTTTTCCGGGTCTTGGCACGTTCGGTAAAAAGAAATACCAGGGTCTGTTTGCGGGCGTGGAGTACCTTTGCGATGAGCCCAGCAGCAGTGACGCGGACATAGCTACATCAAAGCATATCCGCCGTGTCCCCGACCCGGCTAAGATAACGTTTCCCCTTATGGCAATTGCGCATAACGGCAGCTATATCGGTGTAATCTGGGAGCCGTCTGATATGGTGGCGGCGAGTTTCGATTCGCCGGACAGGATTTACAATTCAGGCGCCCATTTAATGGCTCTGTCGGCGCCTGCTGTGGGGGAGCTTCGTTTTGAGAATGATTTTTCCGCCCATACGCCTTTCAGGCTCGAAGCGAATAAGCCATTGAAAATCTCTGTGCTGATAATCGGCGGAAAGGGAAAGAGCGTTGTCCCTGCGGTCAAGCGTTACGTGGATATAAGGGGATTGCCTTCTCTGCCGCGGTTCGAGGGAGGTTTCGAGGGTGCGGTCAATCTGCTTGCTTATGGCTGGCTGGATTCCGAGATAAATCGCGATGGCCTTTTCAGGCACGCGGTCTGGGGTGACAGTTTCGGGCCGCACGCGGCGGCGGACGCCGCAATGTTCATCGACTGGCTCGCCGCTCATACCAGAGATGAAAAACTCCACGAGAGACTTAACGGTGCGAAAGGTCAGGCGCTTAGTAAAATCCCGTCGGGACAGCCTTTCTCAAGTGGTGTTTCACACGTCCGCCCACCGACGGCGCCTTTGGTCTTCGGGCGCACTTATGAATTCGTGCAGCAGCGGCGTAATGAGGCACTGCGGCTGCTCAGGAGCTTTGACGAAAACGGGATAAAACTCTACCGGGCGGGCGGAACGGACTATTCAAGGACCCATTTCGCAAAACATGCTAATGGTCTGTCAGGCCGGGACATGGTCAGGGTTCTTGAAGGCGCGGCATTATCGGCAGATAAAGAGCTTATCAATAAAGCGCTCAAGCTGCTCGATAAACAGACCGCCCTGTATGCCGACACTGTGCCGCGGGGAGCGCAAACCTGGGAGATACCACTGCACACGCCGGACATATTGGCCTCGGCCCATATGATTAAATCTTATGTTCTCGGCTATATTATTTCAGGGAAAGAAAAATATCTTGAACAGGCGCGCTACTGGGCGTGGACGGGTGTTCCGTTTGTCTATCTTTATCCGCCGACGTCCGGTGAGGTGGGTCTCTATGCGACAATCGCCGTGCTGGGTGCGACGAACTGGGAGGCGCCGTTGTGGATTGGGCGTCCAGTGCAATGGTGCGGGCTTGTTTACTGTTCTGCTTTGCACCTGCTGAGTGAATACGATGCGAAAGGCCCGTGGGGAAAAATCGCCAAAGGGATTACGACCGCCGGTCTGCAGATGTCCTGGCCGCTGACAGATAAGAAGCGTGTGGGATTGCTGCCGGATTTGTTCGAGTTACGCGAACAGATAAGTGCGGGGCCTGCTATAAATCCGGGGACGGTGCAGGCGCATTTAGCTGAGCTTTATGGAAGAGGCAAAATATATGATGTGAAGAAGCTCCGCAATCGTGGTTGGTTCATTCATGCGCCCTGTGTAATAAGCGATATTCGGGAAGATAGAAGGGCAGTTACTTTAACAGTGGATGGCTGGGGCGGCGAACCGTACTATGTGCTGATTTCGGGCGTTGCAAAAGAGCCAGCCGAGGTCGGGGTGCGTAAGGTTTTTCAGGATTCGACCGAACCGCCTCCTTTCAAACCTGCTAAGATGGAGTTTTACAGCGAACACAACTATCTGGTAATTACCTTAGAGGAAAAATCGGAAATTCGAATCAGATAAAGAACGCCATTCAAATAGAGACCAGGCCAATCGCTGATGTTACTTAGTGGGTCTTCCGCTGGCTTTATTTAGCACTCTAATTACATCTGTTCCCTCGAATAGGGTGCCGTCGGTCA
>JAUVYZ010000111.1 GCA_030602845.1 Phycisphaerae bacterium
ATATGTGGTATAATATATATGACCCTTATAGACTCGTATAGAGGGTGTGATAAGAAAATGCTAAGAATTCGTCGATATTTTCGGCTGACCGTACTAATATTGCTTTGGGCAGAGCCGGTCCTCGCCGCAACGCTCTCGGGGCTTGCTCCCGATTTCTCCCTCACAGACCTTAACGGTCGAAAGGTCCGGCTAAGTGCCTTGCGAGGCCAAAACGCTCTTCTTCTATTTGGTACTACCTCATGCCCGCACTGTGATGCCGCTCTGCCAATCCTGGACAGTCTATCCCGGCACCTTGACGATGAATTGAAAATATTTTTTATTGCCGTCCACGAAAATATCGACCAGGTCGCCGATTTCTTTGCAGACAAGCTTCCCGCATACAACGTACTCGTTGACGAAACCGGCATTGTCAGCGCCCATTACGGTGTTAAACGAGTTCCCACTTGTGTATTCATTGACGAGCAGGGTATGGTCCAGTACATCGGCAGACCAAATGAGCAGGTAATCTGGCGTCTATTGTCCGGTGAACGGCCCATTTATCCTGAAGCCCTCGACAATAATTTGCCGGCCTCTGCTCGCCTCGCTCGCCAGGATAGTGCAATTTCGTCCGACACTAAGCGCTTCATCGTCGAGCTTGACGAAGAGCCAACGGTTCCGAAAAAACTCTCCAAAGCCGCTCTTCAGTCGCGCCGCGCACAATACCGGAAGGCGGCCAAACGTATCGGAGGGCGTATCATTCACAACTACGGCAGGTTGAAAAACAAAATCGTCATCGAAATACCCCCGGCAAAAGCCGAAAGACTTAAGGAGCTGCCGCGCTTCAAGAGTTTCAAGGAAGACCGCCGGGTCTACGCCCTGCTGGAAGATTCCGCCTACCAGATCAATGCCGATTATGCCTGGGACAACGCTATCACCGGTCAGGGTGTTAAAGTCTGTGTTGTCGACACCGGCATTGATTATACGCATCCTGATTTACAGGGTAAGGTCATCGCTCAATTCGATTTCACCACTTACACCGAAGATGCAATGGACGACCACGGCCACGGCACTCACTGTGCGGGCATCATCGCTTCGGAGGGACTATAGTACCGCGGCGTCAGTTACGACGCAGCACTGATGAGCGCAAAAGTGCTCGATTACAGCGGTGCCGGGTATGCATCCGATGTTGTTCTCGGTATCAACTGGTGCGTCGAACAGGGCGCTGACATCATCAGCCTGAGCCTTGGTGAAGGTCTTTACAGCGGAACCTGTGACTACGACGACATGGCCCAGGCCGTAAACAACGCTGTTGACCCCTGCGGTGTAGTCGTTGTCTGCGCAGCCGGTAACGACGGCAATCCCAATGCTATGGTCGCCCCGGCCTGTGCATCAAAGGCCATCGCTGTCGGTGCCGTTGACAAGCTCGACAACATTGCCTCATACTCCGACGGCGGCTCGGAACTCGACCTCGTCGCACCCGGTGGAGACCTCTTCGGAGGAACCAATTATCCCGAAATCGTTTCCACATTCAGCACCCTCGTGGCCAACAATCCACTCTATTGCATGTACCTTATCGGGTACGAGTGCTACGATAACTATTTTGTCGTCGACGGAACACGTTATATTCGGGCTGCGGGAACATCCATGGCCGCCCCACATGTCGCCGGAGCCGCAGCATTACTCCTGGAGGAAAACTCATTTTTAACTCCTGACCAGGTCAAAACCATCCTCGAAGAAAACGCCGATGACCTCGGCAGCCCGGGCTGGGACAACATCTACGGCTGGGGCAGAATCAACATCGAAAAGGCCCTCGACAATATACCGCCCGAGCCGGCCGAACTGAAAGTAAACATTACCGAACCAAATGCAACAGACACATTTACGGTTGGCCGGCAGTTCACACTGGCCGCTAAGATCGACTGTTTCGGAGGAGACGGATGTGGCGAGGTACTGGTCTATGCACAGTTCTGCGAAGGTCCTGACTGCAATGACTTCGTCGACATTAACTCCACGGCAATTATATCCACAACAGATGACAATCCGAACGAGCTTGGCATCCTGAGCGGCTACACCGTCGAAACCGATGTACCCCTCATCTTCGACGCGCAGACTATGCTCGACATCTCGGAACAGACCTATGCAAAATCCGTCAATCCGAACAGCTCTATGGTCGGCTCAACATTGCCGGCCCAATATAACACAGGCGACCTTGAACCACGAGACGGCATCGGTGCTATCGGACAAGACGCACAGGAGCTCTACGAATTCGAAATTCCACCAGGTGTGGTCAAGACTTTGAAGGTCAGAATGGAAAATTACCTCGTGATGCATTTTGACTATCCGCCTTTCGCCGGCTGGTACGTCTATACATCCAACGCCGATGGGGATAACCTGCATCTTGTCGGCGACTGCATTCCTGCTGAGGGTGGTGGCGGCGAGACCCCACCGCCGGACTGCTGGTTCATTTCCGACGACCCCAACGTACTGGAGGACCTTAACCCAGGCGGCATCAGCTACATCAAGCTGGTCTCCCATGACGTTGGCGATAACGATTGGCTGACCTTCAACGACATTGAGGTCATAATTGAATACGAAATTGACCCGAATAACGACGAGGTTTACCAATATTATGTCCAGTTCGACCTCAACGACATCGACCTCTCGGGCGAGATGACTGCCGCCCGTTTGAAAATCAACGTTACACAAGGTGTCGAGAACTGCATCGCTGACGTCTATCTCGTGGACAACACGCTTCTGCCGACCGATTCAGCCCAGGTGCTACACGAAGCCAACGAGCCCTGTTATTCCAGTCTGGCCAACCCAATAAAAAGCTTTAGCTGCGAAAACACACAAACCATAAGTTTGAACGTCAAGGCCGCTGTTGATGAAGCCCTGGGTGCAAATCAGAATGTCATCGCCTTCCAGATTAAGCAGCGCAACAACGAACACTTGTTCACCATCGGCGCAAACACCGGCGAGAATCCGCCGATACTCACAATTTCGCAAAAAGTCCTGGAAGCTCCTGGAGGACAGCCACCCGGCGGCCAGCCTCCCGACCCTAACAACGGACCACGCATGTTCACCTATGACAGCGTAGTTGTCAAAGACGTCAACGATGATACTTACGTCAAGTATGATAATCCGGGTTCCGCTGTGATTGGTGCACAGTTCGCATCAGAGTACAACACCGGAGACCTTGAACCACGAGACGGCATCGGTGCCATCGGAGAAGACGCACAGGAACTCTACGAATTCGAAATTCCACCAGGTGTGGTAAAGACTTTGAAGGTCAGAATGGAAAATTACCTGGTGATGCACTTTGATTACCCGCCTTTTGCCGGCTGGTACGTCTACACATCCAACGCCGATGGGAATAACCTGCATCTTGTCGGCGACTGCATCCCTGCTGAGGGCGGCGGCGGTGCGCCTCCACCACCGGATTGCTGGTTCATTTCAGACGACCCCGCCGTACTTGCAGACCTTAATCCCGGCGGCATCAGCTACATCAAGCTGGTTTCCCACGACGTCGGCGACAACGACTGGCTGACCTGCAATGACATCGAGGTCATCACCGAATACCAAATCGACCCCAACAATGACAACATAAACAGATACTATGTCAAATTCGATATCTCGAGCCTTGCCGGCGATGTCAAGATTGATTCAGCAACACTCAATCTATATGTTACAGACCCGAATGCCGATGCGGTCGCGCAGATTAACCTGGTAAACAGCACGTACGACCCCTGCACCGACGCCTACACCATTTACGACGCTGAAGATGCCGACTATTCCAGCCTGACCAATCCCATAAAGAGTTTTGCCTGCGGCACCCCAGGTCTCAAACAGGTAAACGTCAAAGCCGCTCTCGAGGATGCTGTACAAAGCGACGTCGATGATATAGCATTTCTTATTACCGAGCAAAATGAGGATGTTCTGTTTACCATTGACGCCAATGGTAATCCAAACCCGCCCTCCTTAAATGTCTACCTGAAATCTGACATAAGCAGCGGCCTCGCCCAGTGGAATATTGTCCCCAACGCAAACGGCCGGTTCACCCTGCGCGTCAAGGCCGGCAACAATGTAGGCATAACCGGCGTTTCCGATGCAATAGTTATCAATGTTGATGACCCTAATCTGCCGGTCATTAACAGCGTTGACTGCATGATAAACTCCATCTGGCAGGACTGCCGATTGGCTCAATACGGTGACAACCTCGAAAAAATAAGAATCGATGCCACCGACCCCCAGGAAGACCCAAACGTCTGGCTTACCCTCAGAAACATCCCCGACGACCACAACTTCGTGGATAACCAAGTGACATACAGTGCAGGCTATTTCACATATAACACCAATCTGACCATCGCCGACTCCGGCCAGTGGCAAATCCAGGTCCAGGCCTCCGATTCCGACGACAATACCGACATCGAAACAATCACGTGGAATGTCCCCTGGGGCAATCTCGATTGCTCCCTTATCAGCCCGACCACCGACATAACCGTACCCAAGAGCGACAGCTTCACAGTCGAAGCCGACGTCCAATGCCTCGATGCCGAGTGTCCGAACGTCAATGTCAGTCTTCGCCTGAATGAGCCCAACGAATTGATATACGACGATGCCACCGCCGAAAGCTATGGAGATATCGGCTCTACCGAAGGATATCTCGCCGTCCGGTTCACACCCACCAGCTATCCGGCACAGATAAAAACTGCCCGGTTCTATGTCTGGGATGAAACTACCTATCCTTTTGAACTAAACGTCTGGGACGATGACGGTTCTGGAGGCGTACCCAACACCAATCTGGTCACGCCCTTTGTGGTCGACCCTGTTGTATCCTCGGCACCCGGAGAGGTCGCCTGGTTTGATGTCGACCTGTCAGAGCACAATATCATCATCAATAGCGGCAATTTCTACATAGGTTGGCGTCAGCTCGAGGGAACCAAAAACAACCAAGTCGGCTTCGACATGGAAGGCGACTCCTATTACCCCTATGCCCGTAGCTGGGGCTACCTGCCTTCACTTGGCTGGTTCAATCTTGACGAATACTGCCAGTGGTGCTGGCTGCTTCCCGAATTCTGCGAGTTTTGCGGCAACCTTATGATTCGTGCCATAACGTCAGAGCCGGGAACTTACTCAGGCGAGCTTCCGAAAACCATCGGCCCGGCGATATTCTACACAACCGACGACCATCCCAAACCCTGTCCTAATTCGGATATGGACCCCGGGCAGAGCTGTCAAGTCACCCTTACCGTCCACGTCGTCGGCCCGGCCGGCCGGTACACTAAAGTCCACGCTTTCTCTGCCAACAATTACAGCGCCGATAGTGCCGGCCCAATAAAAGTCACCATCACCGAACCCCAAACCCCCTGCGATGCGGCTAATCTCGATGCCGTCTGCCCCGTCGATTCCCACGATCTCGCCGTACTTGCCAGCCAATGGCTGCAGACCACACCACCTCTCTTCGCCGACATCGACAACGACCAATCCGTAAACCTGCGAGACCTGGCATTCATCGCCGGCTATTGGCTCCAAACCTGCGATTAATCCGCCACCTTTTGCACTAATAAAGTCACACTTGGCCAAATCACGCAATTGATTTGACATAACCTTAGTTTGCAAATATGATTGGTCCATTATTGTTTTTTTGCAGAAGTTGCCAATGAGAGTTCTAATTGATTTTGTATATTTGCTGGCCGCCGCAGCTTACAGCCCTGTGGTTATATATCGGGCCATCAGGCACAAACGCTACCGGACCGGATGGGCACAGCGATTTGGCAAAATTATTCGCAAAGACCGGGCACTAAAAAAATGCATCTGGCTCCACGCCGTCAGTGTAGGAGAGGTCAATGCAGCCACAACCGTCATCAAAGAGCTTCAAAACAGATTCCCGGATTTCGAAATCCTAATCAGCACTACCACCGATACCGGCTTCGCCCGGGCAAACGCCATATTTGGTGAAAATCTACTGGTGTTTTACTTTCCCTTTGATTTGTCCTGGGTAATGCGCCGTGCCTTCCGCAAAATCCGCCCCGCAATCTGCCTGCTGATGGAGCTGGAAGTTTGGCCTAACTTTGTTCGTATCGCACAGCAGTTAAACATACCTGTTGTTGTAGTTAATGGCCGAATAAGTAACAAAAGTTTTTCCAGATACAAAAAAATAAAGCCAATTGCCAAAAAATTCTTCCGCAAAATTACGCTCGTTCTCGCCCAGACGGACGAGTACGCTCAGCGATTCAAAGAAATCGGCTGCCCGGATGAAAGAGTAATCGTTACCGGCTCACTAAAATACGACACCGCTCAAACAGAAGACAAAGTCGAAGGTGCGGATGCCCTTGCGGCTCAGCTTGATATTGAAAATCAAAGATTGTGGGTCGCAGGCGCCACCGGAAACGATGAAGAGCAGATCCTGCTCGACGTCTATCAGAACTTAAAACAACAAGACCAATTCACCGACCTGCGTTTGGCAATTGTCCCCCGCAAACCAGAAAGATTCGACGAAGTGGCACAGATAATACAACAAACCGGCCTGCCCTTAACCCGCTACAGCTCCATCAAAAATACCGACGCAAAGTGCCCCGAAAAGATACCTGTTATCCTCGGCGATACTATGGGCGACTTACGAAAATTTTATTCCCTTGCTACCATAATTTTCGTCGGCCGCTCACTCGTGCCGATGGGCGGCTCCGATATGATAGAGGCGGTCGCCCTCGGCAAATGCACCATATTCGGCCCACACGCCTTCAATTTCAAACAAACCGTCGATGCACTTCTGGCCGACGAGGGCGCTATTATGGTAAAAGACGAACAAGACTTGTTACGCACAATGCAAAAATGTCTTAGTGAACCGGATTTCGCCCGGAAAATCGCCCGCAACGGCCGAGACGTAATCAAAAAAAATCAGGGCACTACCGCCAAATCTATCGAACAA
>JAUVYZ010000003.1 GCA_030602845.1 Phycisphaerae bacterium
ATCAGGATTTTGGGCTATAAACGTGCCACGAAATGCCAAAAATGAGCAGCCAGGTATTGTCTGAAAGGAACATTGCTATATATTATTCGCCTCGCGTTGTGCTTCGCAGAATCGGGTCTCTGACCATATAAATATCGTCGATTGTCTCGCCCGGCCTGATTTCGTTAATGAATTTATGCGCCATCGTGAACTCCATAAAATTGATTATTGGTTATTTTCTGCGTTCTCCGCGTTCTCCGCGGTTAATCACATATCTTTCCCAAAATCATATTGCCTAATCTGCCTTTATGCAAGCCCCGTTAGAAATTCTATAACGAATCGTAATACAGAAAAGGCCGCAAGCGATATGCTCACGGCCCTTTGTTCGGCAACATAGATGGAGCTTATGTCCTCTGTCTTCTCACCAACGCCAAGGTGCTCAGCAGCAGAAAGACAAAGTCAGCTGCCAATCTGGTGTCAGGCGGTGTTGCAGGCGGCGAACGCAGCTTCTTATTTACTCCTACTCACCTCCTTTGGAGAGGACGATGATGCAGTCCCTACCCTCTATAGCTGTCCCATCCGACAAGTTAGCGGTAAGAGTTAACGCCAATACCTCGCCATCAACCACTTCACCAAGCGCGTTTACAATCTCCTGAGTTTCGAACTTGAGGGTAAGGTCGGCGTAGCCGTCAGGACCTTCTGTGGTGCATTCACACTCGTTATCCTTATCCGATAGCGGGGCAGCTACATCTTCGTAGCTACTGCGGATTGGGGCAACGCCGGCTAAGCGAATAGAGGTTACATCAATGGTGGTTACGTCAAGGTCTTCTGAGCCTAAGATGGCTACAGGCAGAACGCCCTTGCTCTTGACATTAAGCGGGTTGGGGCAGGAGAGAGGTTTGATGTCAATATCAACCGCAACCTTACATTTGGTCGTAAAACTCCAGACATCGCCTGTATGGACTGTAGTACCATCGGCCTCAACCCCATCAATCCGCCAGTAGTAAACGGTGCATATTTCAAGAGGTCCGGGATTATAGCTCTCATCTCCTGACGGTTTTGTGGCAACAAGCGCCAGAGCTGCCGGTTCAGTGCCCAAGTAAACATCGTGCTGAGCGGCCCCGCATCCCGGCAACCAGCTAAGGACCACATCCAAGGGGACCTCTTCAGCCCCATCAGGCGGACTTGGATTATAGGCGATTGTGGGGCCGGTGGTATTAAAGTTCAGGACAGGACCTGCGTGGTCCCCGGGCTGCTCAACGATCTGCCAGTAGTAAACGGTGCATATTTCAAGAGGTCCGGGATTATAGCTCTCATCTCCTAACGGTTTTGTAGCAACAACGGACAAAGCTGCCGGGTCGGTGCCCATTAGCACATCGTGCGAAGTGGCACTGTCTCCAGGCAGCCAGGAAAGAGTCGGCGTTAAGGACACTGTCGCCCCATCTGCCGGGCTCAAATCCCAGGGCTTCTCATAAGGCGGAGCTGTGAGAACGACATTATCTAACACGGCCGTGTTAAGCGCACCGTTATTGGTCGCACAGACAACCATGCCGATAGTAACGTCAGTATTCATCGGGATGGTTATACGACCAATCTCAGTCCACATAAAGAGGCCGGGCAGCCACTCATAGTTGAATTCGCTTATCAACTCGTCGCTGGCCCGCGTTATTCGGAGCTCTTTAGGCCAGGTCTCGCCGCCTCTGACGAAATCGTCGCTGCCTTGGTCGGTGTTCACACGCCAAACGAATTGGATGCCGTTCGTTCCCGTCATCGCTGTCATAGCGTGCTTGGAACCGGATTCGAGTGTCTCACGAACCGCCGGACCCACCTTCGCCCAGTAGCTTGTAACGTCCATACTGACGAGATTCACCTGTAGGCTGCCGTTGCCCGACAGGGGCCGGAAAACGTAGTAGAATCCGTCCCCGTTGCCCCAGATGTCGTGGCCGCTACCCGAGATGGTCCAGATGCCGGTGCCGGCGTCGTATGAAGCACTGCCGGGAATACCGGGATTACCGATATCCTTTTGGCCCCAAACAAGACCCCATGCATTACCGAACAAGCAAAGCACTAAAACAAAAGAAACCAAAAAAATAAATTTTCTGCACATAACATTCCTCCTTCAAACAAAAAATGAAACGTTAATAAGCAACGCTTTGGCTGCAAGCCAAAACATCTGTCTGTTTTCAAGAAAGACCCTGACCTCTACAAAATAACCGTACTCCGTATCAGCGGCCAGGTCAAATATTTTTTTATTTTCAGGGCAAATAGAGATGAGAATCCCGCTGTGCCGGGACGTAATACGAAATATGCGGTACGAGCAGTACGAAATATAATCTTGCCCCGTTAGAAACTCTATCAGGACAGTACAAAGCCGGTTAGAGACCAAAGGAAAAAATCTCTAAGGGCGTAAAAAGGGAAATTTCAAACGGGGCTTGCAACTCTCCGTATTTTGGGCTATAAACGTGCCACGAAATGCCAAAAATGAGCAACCAAGTATTGAGGCACGAAATATGAGATACAGCCGAATGTTTATACCGACGGTCAAGGAAGTCCCCGCCGATGCGGAGACGACCAGCCACAAATTGATGATTCGAGCGGCCTTGTGCCGCAAAGTCGCCAGCGGGACGTACACTTATCTGCCGCTCGGCTGGCGCAGCCTGCTCAAAGTCATCGCAATCGTCCGTGAGGAGATGGACAAAGCCGGCGCACAGGAGATTCTTGTGCCTTGTATGCAGCCCGCTGAGCTCTGGGACAAGACCGGCCGCAGCATCGACTACGGCCCGACATTGTTCCGGCTCACTGACCGTCACGGCAGAGAAAGTGTGCTTGAGCCAACCGCCGAGGAAGTCGTTACCTACCTGGCTGCGGGCGAGATAAATTCTTACAAGCAGCTTCCCGTCAACCTCTATCAGATAAGCCCCAAGTTCCGCGATGAGTTCCGCCCGCGCTTTGGCGTAATAAGGTCACGCGAATTCATAATGAAGGATGCCTACAGCTTCGATGCCGACCCCAAGGGCCTCGATAAATCATATAAATCAATGTACGATGCATACTGCCGGATTTTCAAACGCTGCGGCCTTGACTACGTTATTGTCGAAGCCGAGTCCGGCGAGATGGGCGGCTCCGGCTCACACCAGTTCACCATCCCCTGCGAATCCGGCGAAGATACAATAGTTTACACCGAAGACGGCTCCTATGCGGCAAACCTTGAAAGAGCAGCCGTTGACCCCCTCTCAAAAGAAAAAGTGGCCACCAAAATTGCTTCACCCGAAGAAGTCCACACCCCGAATATCGGCAGCATCGAAGCCGTCTGTACCTTTCTCAAGACCCAGCCGAAAGATATGGTTAAGGCCTTAATCTTTAAGACTCCCAAATTTCCACCTGAGTTTGAGAAATACGCCGCTGCTGAGGAAGCGAAACACGATGGAAGACCTGTGATAGTTGGGAAAGGTTGGGCTCCTATTACAATCTTGGCATTAGTCAGAGGTGATCATGAAATAAATATGGAAAAGCTCACTCAAGCTATCGGCGGCGAACATGTAGAATTGGCTGACGAACCAACTATTGAAAAAGTTACCGGTGCAAAGGTAGGTTTTGCCGGACCCGTCGGGATAGCCGATAAGGTCTCGAAAATGATTATCGACCACGCCGTTGCAGCTATGGCAGCAGGCGTTACCGGTGCCAACAAAACCGATTATCACACAAAGAATGTTGTACCGGGGCGGGATTTCCCGCTCGAAGGTGAAAATATTACCGTTGCCGACATCCGCTACGCCGTTGAAGGCGATACGTATAACGGCAAAAAGCTGCTGTTTAAGAAGGGTATCGAGGTCGGACAGGTCTTCAAACTCGGAACAAAATACAGCGAAAAACTCGGAGCAAAATTCCTTGACGAAAACGGCGACGAAAAGCCCTGCATTATGGGCTGCTACGGCATAGGTATCAACCGAATCCTTGCCTCTGCCATTGAAATCAGCAACGATGATAACGGCATTATCTGGCCGATTAGTATCGCCCCGTTTGAGGTTCTGGTTACCAGCGTCAACCAGGATGATGAAAAGGTAGCGCAAGTGGCCGAAGACATCTACCGGGATTTAATGAGAAAGGGCATTGACGTATTGCTGGACGACCGTGCCTTGCGCGGCGGAGTGAAATTCAAAGATGCCGACCTGATTGGCATACCGGTAAGAGTAACCGTTGGCAGAAAGTCCGTCGCCGACGGTAATGTCGAGATAAAGCTGCGGTCAGAAACCCGAAGCACAAAAGTTCTTATTGAAGAAGCGCCGGATAGGGCGATTGAGCTGGTCAATTCATTAAAAGAAAAGCTAAAAACCTAACGCCATAATTGGTGATGAGAAAACTTTACAACCGGTTTTGGCCTTATTCCGGTTTAGTGTGCCGGAAAATGCCGGAACCAACCCAGAATTGAAAAGGAGAGAAACGATGAACAAGAACAAACTTTCGCGAAGGACTTTCATCCGCAATACTTCCCTGATTGCCGCAGGGACAGTTGCCGGTGCGTTCACTTACAAGGCAGTCGCCGCCGACATCGAGCAGGTCGTCAAGAAGGGCCGCATCAACCAGTCCGCCAGCAGGTGGTGCTACCGCAAACTAACTCTCGACCGGCTCTGCGCAGCAGCAGCCCAAATGGGCCTCAAGGGCATCGACCTGCTTGGCCCAGCCGACTTTCCCACACTCAAAAAATATGGCCTCGTATGCACAATGACCAACACGCACGGACTATCGAACGGTCTCAACAACAAAGAGATTCATGCTCAGTGCCTCGACAAAATCCGCACCGCTATAGAGGCAACTGCAGAGTACAAATTCCCGAACGTTATCACCTTCCCTGGAAATCGACGCGGTATGCCTGATGATGTGGGAATTGAGAACACTGTCATAGCACTCAAAAAAATCGTTGGCTATGCCGAAAAGAAAAAGGTCAACATCTGCCTCGAATATCTCAACAGCAAGGTCAACCACAAAGACTATATGTTCGACCTTATGAAATGGGGCGTCGAGGTCTGCAAAAAAGTCGGCTCCGAGCGTGTCAAAATACTCTACGACATCTACCACGCTCAGATAATGGAAGGCGACATAATCCGCACCATCCGCAACAATAAAGAATATATGGGCCATTACCACACGGGCGGCAACCCGGGCAGAAACGAAATCGACGAAACGCAGGAGCTGTACTACCCCGCCATTATGCGGGCAATCGTCGAGACGGGTTACAAAGGATACGTCGCACACGAGTTTATTCCCAGGAAGGACCCGCTTACGTCGCTGGCATACGCCGCACGAATCTGCGACGTCTGACCCGAAAACTAAGAACTCAAAACTAAAAACTCAGAACTACCTATGTGGAAGCTAAAGGACCCCAAGCCGGTCAAGCTCATAATTGGAATTCTGGCTGCCAACTACAAATGTTTGCACGCCGCAGCCGAGGCGCTCACACATAAGTTTGGCAGGGCCGATTTTACAAGTGACGTATGGACGTTCGACAAAACCGATTATTATAAAGACCAGACAGGCCCGCATATCTTAAGACAGTTTCTCAGCTTTGAACGTTTGATTGACCCGGCTTTACTGGCGAAAATCAAGCACAAGACAAACAAGCTCGAACAAAAGCTGGCGGCAAGGTTGGCCCTTCCTGTGCCCAGGCCGGTAAATCTGGACCCCGGCATAATTGAACCCTCAAAGCTAATCCTGGCCACAACAAAAAACTATTCGCATCGTATATATATCGGCAAAAGAATGTACGCCGAAGTAACGCTTGTTTTTGACAAGGGCTCCTGGCGTCCTCTGAAATACACCTATCCGGACTACAAACAGCGGTGCTATTTCGTTTTTTTTGAAAAAGTCAGAGCCCGATTGCTGGAGCAGTTGAAATCGAAACACTAACCATATTAGCGACAATTTTGCTCGTCGGCTCATTTGTGCTGTCGGTCATCTTAACAGCCGTCGTAAGAAAGCTGGCCGCTCGCGCCGGCTTCGTCGCACAACCAACCACAGACAGATTTGCCCAAACATCCATCCCACTCGGCGGCGGTATCGCAATCTTTACTACACTTATGGTTTTCATCCTCGCTGCTATAACAGTAGTAAAATTTCTCGCCGCCCCCGGCCATCTTGATTGGCTTGGCGAGTCCGTTATCATTCACACACCCGGCTTTTTAAACAAAATCGGCCAGCTCCTGATTATATTGCTCTGCGTCTTCGTCTTGTTTGTGCTTGGCCTCTGGGATGACAGAAAACATCTTGGACCGTTTTTCAAACTTGCCGTTCAGTTTGCGGTTGCAATAATCGCCGCCGCCTTTGCGGATGTTCGAGTTGAATTTTTTATCGAGAACAAAATAATCACCACCGTTCTTTCAGCCGTTTGGATAGTTTTGATTATTAACGCCTTTAACTTTCTTGACAATATGGACGGCCTGGCCGCCGGCATCGCAGTCATAGCAAGCTCCATTTTATTCACTGCAGCCGCCTTAAGTGCCCAGGTCTTTGTCGGCGGCCTGGCAATTGTTTTCATAGGGACGTTGCTGGGTTTTCTGGTATTCAATTTCCCGCCCGCGAAAATCTTTATGGGCGACGCCGGCTCGCTCGTCGTGGGCTTTTTCGTTGCACTGTTGACCCTCCGCACAACCTATTATCAAGAAGCACAAAGCGGCCAATGGTATCCGGTTTTTCTACCACTGCTTGTTATGGCGGTCCCGCTGTATGATTTTATCAGCGTAACTTTTCTGCGCATAAGCCAGGGCAAAAGCCCGTTTGTCGGCGACACCCAGCACTTCTCACATCGATTAAAGAAGCGCGGACTGACCGACACACAGACGGTTCTGACTTTATATCTGGCGACGCTCTGCACCGGCCTGGGAGTAACCTTCCTTTATCAGGTTAATCTCGCCGGCGCAATTCTAATCTTTGCTCAAACGTTTATGATATTAGCCATTATCGCTATTTTCGAAACCACCGCCGGAAATGACAAAAGCCGAAATTAATTCGAATTTTTCCAAGGGCAGGACGCTGGTGATTTTCGAATACGTTCTGCTTGCCATCTGCCTTTGTGTAATCGCGCTTCGAGCAACGTTTACCGAAGGCCCAACTGCGCAATCGACCACTCTGCCGGCCAATCTAAGCGACAGCGTTTACAGTTTATCAGTATCCGCCGTGTTGATATTCGCTTTTGTCTTTTGGCTGGTATGGGGTCTTTGGAGTAAGAGATTTTTATACCGCCTCACCGGCATCGAAATCGGCCTGTGTTTGTTTTGTGTAGCTGCCATCGTCGCCGGCCTTGCAGCCGCAGACAAACGGGCCGCAATAACCAACTTCGTAACGCTGCTCGCTCCAATTCTAATGGTTGTTCTGCTGGTACAGATATTGGACTCACAGTCAAAAATAAAACTGCTCCTGGCCCTCATTGCTGCCCTGGGCGTGCTCTCAGCTTATCAATGTGCTGACCAGTTTTTCTTCACCAACCGGATGATGATTGAGCAGTATGAACAGGCCCCACAGACCTTCCTCGAACCGCTCGGCATTCAGCCCGGCTCTTTTCAACAATTTCTTTTTGAGCATCGGCTCTATTCAAGAGGGGTCCGCAGCTTTTTCACAACGCGCAATTCCGCCGGCTCGTTTACATTGATGGCGGTCTTCGCAGCCGCCGCTTTATTTATCGACAAATTGAAAAATCGCAAATCCGGCTCCTCCCCGCCTTCGCATCTTTTCGCCTGCGGCATCGCCGCAGCGGTTGTTTTATTCGGCCTTGCTCTTACGCGGAGCAAAGGCGCGATTTTAAGCGCTCTCCTTGCCGCAATAATACTTACAATAATACTACTTATCCGCCACCCTTCCTCTCGCGACTGGCTGAAAGCCCACAAAGAAGCCCCAATGTTTATTTTCTTAATATTAACAGGCGGTCTCCTCACCTCTATTTTCTACGCAGCAATGTTCATTCTCTACCTTCGGTCTGGTAACTGGCTGAAAACCCACAAAAAAACCAGATTGATTGTTTTTCTATTACTGGCCGTTCTTTGCGTTTTTGTCTTCTTATCTCTGATCTTGTTCTTGTATTATTTTATCTTGCCGTACGTTGCATATGGTCGTCTGCCCGGCGGCAACTCGATGCTCGTCAGATGGCAGTACTGGCACGCATCAGCTAAAATGTATGCCGACCATTTCGTTACAGGTGTTGGCCCGGGCAACTTCGCACATTTTTATACCCATTACAAACCCGCCGAAGCCTTGGAAACCGTTGCAGACCCGCACAATTTCCCGCTCAGCATCCTGACTCAATATGGCCCGCTCGGCCTTATCGGATTTTTGGCTATGATTTTTCTACCATTATGGAGAGTAATTTCTCCCAACCTCGTAAGCTCTTCGCCGAAAACTCACCAGCCACAGCCGGCTTTTAGAGCTCGGCCCGTCATCTTCTTACTTATCTTATGGCTTGCTTTATTGCTTGCTCGACTCACCGTAATCCCCGCAGCAGGTACCGATGGCCTTGCAGTAATAATTTATATGATAGTGAGATTTTACGTTCCGCCCGTGGTCGTTTTTATCATTGGTTTTTGGCTTTTAACAAAACCATTGCACACAATACGCAATACGCAATACACAATACGCAATACGAATATCGCCGCCGCTCTTTTTTGCGTTGTTTTGGGCGTGACTTTACATAATCTGATAGACTTTGCCATTTTCGAGCCGGGCGTATTTACTACTTTTTGGGCGATAATAGCCTGCGTGATTGCGTTGGATTTCCGCCAAAAGTCTCGGCGGCAGTTTGTCCTGAAACCCACTCTTCTTATGAGGGTGCTGATAGTGGTAGGGGGGCTGGTAACAATTTGGGCTTACTTTAATTACGCCTTCATCCCGGTAGCTAAAAGTACCGCCGGAATCCAACGGGCCCATCGGGCCATTTCTGCCGGCCAATTCCAACAAGCTCATAACCTCTTAAACACCGCCGCTGAGGATGATTCTTTAAGTCCCGCCGCATTGTCCCTCAATGGCCGAGTGTATCTGCATCATTTCGAGCTAACGCAAAGCAGGAACCGGGATTTGCTTGCCGGCGCCGAAGCCGGTTTACTTGGAGCAATAAGCCGGGACAGCGCCGACTTCAAAAACTTTGAGAAACTAACCGTCGTTTACGACAATTTCGCGAAATTAACGCCGCACAAAAAAGACGATTGGCTCGAAAAGGCCTATAACAGTGCAAAAGAGGCGGTCAAGCGTTATCCCGGCTCCGGCCGACTGCGAATCAAGCTGGCCAGAATCGCCGAGCAGCTTGGCAAAACCGATGTCGCCATCAAGCGCTACGAAGAGGCAATCGATATCGAAAATAAATATCGCGATCAGTTTAAGATAATGTATCCGGAAAGGCAGGAGATTGTTAGCCGACTCGGCGAAGAAGAATACCAAGCCGCAAAGCAGCGAATTGAATGGCTCTCTGAACAACCAACCCCGTAACACGAACTACGAAATCCGAGATACGATTTCATCAGGTATGTCAAAGTTCGCGTATGTGTTTTGAACGTCGTCGTGGTCTTCGAAGTCTTCCATCAAAGAAATTATCTTTTTGGCAGTTTTGTCATCGTTCACCGGCACGGTACTCTGCGGAACCATCGAAATTTCAGCTATCTCAGTAGGTATCTCTTTTTCTTGCAGTCGCTCTTTTAGCTTCTCGTAAGCAGCCGGGTCGCACGTTATTTCGTAAACTTCCCCCGTATTTTGCATATCATCTGCGCCCGCGTTAAGAGCGATTTCCAGAAGCTGCTCTTCACCGGTCTCAGCGGTATTGACTGTGATAAGTCCCTTCTTGCTGAACATCCAGTTGACGCACCCGCTTGCCCCTAACGAGCCGCTGTGCTTCTCGAACAGTCTCTTAATCTCCGGCGTGGTTCGATTGCGGTTGTCCGTCAGTGCCTCAACCATTATAGCCACTCCGCCCGGCCCATAGCCCTCGTAGAGCACTTCTTCAAAACTAACTCCCTCGACCTCGCCGGTCCCTTTTTTGATGGCTTTTTCAATCGTATCTTTCGGCATATTGGCCGACTTGGCCTTGTCGATTGCATATCGCAAAGACAGATTCGCAGCCGGGTCGCCCCCGCCGGTCTTGGCGGCAACTATTATCATTCGAGCCAATTTGCTCCAAATCCTGCCGCGCTTGGCGTCAATGGCTGCCTTTTTATATTTTATTCCCGCCCAGTGTGAATGACCTGACATATCTGCTCCTGACAAATACTACGAACTACCAACTATGAACTAACAACTAAACATTATACCTTATTTCCTATTCGACAGGCAACCATTTTTCCCGCTTGGCCGTCGCTGGCACGGCGACGCTGTCCGCTATGAAGCTGGAACCAGACGCAGTATTAGTTTCTCCTCCTGTATAGTTATTTTTTCTATTCGCAGTTTCTTGTTCTCATTTTCAAAAATATCCGCGATATCAAAGACCGGCTCGAACGGCTCGTCATTCAGTAATGATGCTGCTATCTGTGTCCGCAAATCCTCTGTGTCAATAGGCATCGTCGCAAGCCGTTGTGCATACATTCTTTTAGCTATCATCCTCGCAATGGGCGTGATATTCATAGCCCCGATTTTCACCTTCGCCACCCGCAGGTTCAAAAGACCCGCTTCGTCAAGCCTGGGCTCGACCACGGCAGTAACGACAAGATCCACACCTTTCATATTTGCCGTTCCCATCACTTCTATGCTCTCTGGTGCAAAAAACACCACAGGCGCCGAAAACCTGATGCCTTCCGACTCTTTCGGCCATTTAGACCAGGCGATTATTTCGTTTATCCCATTCTGGGTAACGACCAGCTCGAACGGCTCTTCACGCTGGGCACCGTTATAAAGTTGGGGCGATAATTCGTGCGTCAGGTATGGACTGACCTCTCCCCGCTTGTAGTTGCCGGAGCCAAAGTCAGCCGGCTTATAACGAGCGGGCTTGTATAGCAGTAAAGCAAAGATAACAATCGCTGCCGCCAGGTCAATCAAAAGCCAGTATCTTTTTTTGAATTTCCTTTTTTTGCGAGTTTTCAAACCTGCTCCCGTACCTCGATTAATCGGCAATCAATAATCAATTTCTGCCTTGCTCGAAACCGTTTATGTGATTATAGTGATTTAGACGTTTGGTAAAAGGTTTTTTCAGTCCCGCACCAATTAGGCGTGAGTGTTCGATTGAGTGCTCACGCCGAAGGCCTAAGCTCAATTGGTGCGGGATAGGGCCTTTATGAAAGGAATTTTTACCGGTTCTTTCTTTAAGCTGTGAAAGATTTTTTAAGAATTTTATATATCCTCTGTAAAAGAAAGGAAGGTCTGTTAAAAAATGGCGAGTCATTTTGCCGACCGGCTCTTCGAGGCCGTAAAAAGCAGGAAAACTTCTTTGGTTGTCGGCTTAGACCCTGTTTACAGCCGACTCCCATCGGTGATTAAAAACCATCGCGATATGAACGATGAGTTTGATGCCGCTGCCGCCGTCGATGCAATCTTCGATTTTTGCACACAGACGATGCGAATCATTGCACCGATGGTGCCGGCTGTGAAGATAAACATTGCCTTTTTCGAAAAGTATCTCTGGGAGGGCATGGAGACTTACTATGCGTTGATTTCCGAGGCCGACGATTTGGGCCTGGAAATAATCGGAGACGTAAAACGCGGCGACATAGGCCATACCGCGGAGCTTTACGCCGCCGCTCATCTCGAAAATCCGGAATTGACCGGACTGGAGGATACACTTGCTCCAGATGCTATAACCGTCAATGGCTTTGCAGGCCTTGACGGCATCGAGCCTTTTGCACGTATGGCTGACCGGCAGGGAAAAGGCATCTTCGTCTGGGTCCGCTCGAGCAATCCTTCAGCAGCAGCCATTCAGGATTTTGCCGATGCCGACGGTAAAACAATGTACGAAAAGCTCGCCGAAATCATCGCCCAAATCGCCAACGAGCCCGAACGAATCGGAAACCATGGCTACAGTAACATAGGAATGATAGTCGGCGGTACTACACCGCAGGTCTCAGCCGCTCTGCGCCAAAAGTATGATAAGGTATGGTTTCTTGTGCCGGGCTACGGCTCACAGGGCGCCTCCGCTGCCGACTGTGTTCGGTTCTGCAAGCCCGACGGAACCGGTGCCTTAATTAACGCATCACGCTCCATAATTTATGCATACGAAAAGCCGCAATACAAAGAGCATTTCGCCGATGACTGGAAAAGGTGCATCGAACACGCCGTTATCGATGCAAAGCTGGACCTGGCAAATGCAATGCAGACTTTAATATAGCGTGTAGCGGATAGTAGTTATGGGGTATAGAAAAATGTACCTGCCCCCTTTTATCTTCTGCCCTTTTTCCTTCCCCTTTTTTCTTCCGTAGAATCACGATTCCTTTTACGGAGTACCACCTGAGAAATTCCGAAATATTTTGTAATAAAACCGCGGTTGAGGTTACTATTTATATAGAGAGCAGGTATTTCGGATGTTGGCTGATAAGCAGGGAAAACTATTTAAACAGTGGCTCGGGGAACATAAGGGGCTTATGTTCAAAGTTGTCAAGGCCTATGCAGCCTCGCCGCAAGACCGGGATGATTTGTTTCAGGAAATTCTACTGCAGCTCTGGTCTTCGATTCGAAGCTTTCAAGGCAATGCTAAAGAGACGACCTGGATTTACCGAGTGGCCCTAAATACCGCACTTGTCTGGAAACGCACAGAGAAAAGAAAAAGAAAGAGATCTCGGACTGAATTTTTGGACATCCAGGAAATATCTCAAGCTAAAGGTGATTGTGATGAGTTGTCCCAGAATCAACATGTTTTGGACCAAGTTTACAATTCGATCAGGCAACTGCCTAAATCCGAAAGTTCCATCGTGCTACTATACTTAGATGGTCTAAGCTATGACGAAATGGCTGATGTACTCGGTATTTCCAAAAGTAATGTCGGGGTTAGATTGAACCGAGCTAAGAAAAAGTTAGCTCAATTACTGAAAGGGCTTATCGATGACTTTTGATGAATTACAAAAAGCCTGGCAATCTCAGCAAACCGATCCTAAACTTGCAATAGACCCTGATTTGCTTCTGAAAGAGGTCAAAAGAAATAAAGAATACTTCGAATCTGCCATTTTTTGGCGTGATGTCAGAGAAATAGGTGCTGGTTTTGTTGCATCTGTTTTTCTTTTTGCCGGGTGTGTATTTTTTTGGTTACTCGGCCTAAAGAATTTCGTGTGGCCCTTACTTCTATTGACAGTTCTAGGTACCGGTGTAGGAACTTTCATTTTAGTTGATAGAATCGTTCAAAAAAGAAAATGCCCTGAGCATGGCGAAACGCTTATGGGATATATCGAAAGTTCACTCACTCAGGTTGTCCATCAGATTTGGCTGTTGAAGAACATTTTATGGTGGTATCTATTGCCACTTGGAGGTGGTTTATTGATTTGGTTTAGTTCTTGTGGGTTAATGGTAATAATGATCAAAGGTATGAAGGCCTCTCTTGGATATCTATTTTTCATTTTAGCATGCATTGTTGGCACCATACTTTTATACTGGGGCATCTATTGGTTGAATCAAAGAGCAATACGTAAAGAATTGGCCCCTCGAAAACATGAACTTGAAGATCTTCTCAACAGCCTGAAAAATGCTAATGGAATTTAAGGCAGGTATAATTTTGCTTGCCTTTTGATGGTGCTGCTTTTACATTGTCCGTATGCTAAATAATTTTCCTTATCCTCCACGTTCTCTGCGGGCTCAGCGGTGAATACAGATGAAAAAGGAATTTTTTACCGACAAAAAAGTTTTGATTATGGGCCTCGGACATTTCGGCGGCGGAGCTGATGTCGCTGAATTTGCCGCAAACGCCGGCGCAAAAGTAATAGTAACGGATTTAGCTTCAGCCGAGCAGTTGTGCGATTCTATAAGCCGGCTCCAAAAATTTCCCGATATTGAATTCCATCTCGGCTCACACGACCCTGCCGATTTCCAGCAAGCCGACATTATCGTAGCCAATCCCGCAGTTGCCCCTGATAATGAGTTTCTCAAACTTGCCCGCCGGCACAAAAAATTCATCACCTCCCAGATAAGCATCTTTTTTGAACTGTGTCCTGCGCCGATAATCGGAATAACGGGGGCGAACGGCAAAAGCACAACAGCCGCCCTCACCGCCCACCTACTGAACCTTGCGCTCAGTAAAAACTCCAGCATCAATAAAAATGTCATTGCGAGCGAAGCGAAGCAATCTCAAAATACGCAATACGCAATACGCAATACGCAATACGAGAAGGTTTGGCTCAGTGGCAACATAGGCAACGAGCCGCTATTAACCAGGCTAAACCAAACCAGCCCCAACGATTTGGTTGTTCTGGAACTGTCGAGCTTTCAGCTTGAGCAATTAGCACTACCCCGCACCAATTGTCTCTCATCAAAAGGACAACGCTCCGGTAATAAGCGATATCCACGACAAACATCAATTGGTGCGGGGCAAAAGGCGCCGAAGGTTGCACTCTTGACAAACCTTACCCCAAACCATCTTGACCGCTACGGCACGTTCGCCGATTACTGTGCCGCCAAGGAAAACATCTTTAGGTTTCAAAAACTGGATAGAAATTGCCCCGCTGTTTCCATCTTCAATGCCGAAGACAAAATCGGCGCTGAATGGTTTGAGAAATACAGCAAAGACACCGGCAGGATTTGCATCAAATTTTCAACTGACGATGTAAGTGAAGAAATTCGCAGTGGTTTTTCTTTGCCCGGCCGGGCCAATCTTTCAAACCTCGCCGCCGCCGTCGCCGTCGCCAGGCATTTTGGCGCCGACGATGACCGGATTAAAAGTTCCCTGCCGGAATTTAAGCCGTTACCTCATCGCCTCGAATTGGTCGCGGAGATAAACGGCGTCTGCTGGTACAATGATTCCAAAGCCACTACGCCACAGAGTGCGATTGCGTCGCTCGAGGCCTTTGAACAGCCCACGATTATCATTGCCGGTGGGTACGATAAGAATCTGCCCTTCGATGAACTCGGCCAAAAAATAGCCCAAAGTGCTAAAGCTGCTATCCTGCTCGGCCAGACCGCCCAAAAAATCGCAGATGCAATACATAATGCTAAGATGTCATTGCGAGGAGCAAAGCGACGAAGCAATCTCAACCAACCAGATATGGGATGCCAGATACGAGATACGCAAATCGAAATTGTTGGTTCTCTCGCCGAGGCCGTCCAATTAGCGAATCGGCTCGCAGAAACCGGTGATGTCGTCTTGTTAAGCCCAGCTTGCGCAAGCTACGATATGTTCGACAATTTCCAGCACCGCGGCAAAGTGTTTGCCGAACTTGTAAGGCAGATTATTGGCTAAATTATCGAAATATTCACCTAAAAAAACGGTTTTACTCCTAAAAAATATCTGAAAAAAATACGCAAAAATATATGACGATATTGATTTAATATAGTACTATGTAATACATAGTATTTATAACGAGGTATATTATGAAATCAAGAGCTCAATATCGTAAAGGTTGTGCAAGAACATTAGTTCTAAAAGTCCTTTCAGAACGGCCTATGTATGGCTATGAAATTGCGACAACACTGGCTCAACGAAGTGAAGATATTTTTTCTTTGGGCCAAGGAACACTGTATCCACTGTTATATTCATTGGAAAAGAAAGGAATGATTCGTGTCAGTAAAAAGGTGATAGACGAAAAAACCGGCCGAAAACGCCTCTATTACGAACTAACCCAGAAAGGCAAAGAGTGTCTCGAACAGGATTTAGCCACATGGGCAGACATCGTAAAAGGAATGTCTCTGGTGTTGAGGTCTTCATATGCTAAATGTTGAACAATACATTAACCGGGTAATGGAAATTGCTGATTTGACTCGCAAAGACGAAAAACGGGTTCGTAGTGAATTAGAGTCTCATCTGTACGAAATGTTAAACGCCGGGGAGAAATCCGGTCTGATAGAAAGTGAGGTTATGACTATGGTTGAGAAGGAATTTGGCAAGGCAGAAGAGTTGGGGAAAATGATTGCCAGGGCAAGAGGCAAGTTCCGCACATATTTAAAGAAACAAGCAAGAAGGCTACCCATCATCATTGCGGCAGCAGTAATACTTGCATTTGCAGTAAAAGCTGTAGCTTTTGAAGCTTTTCGTGTCACAACAGATGCTATTTCCCCAAGAGCCCCAAAAGGCTCCAGAGTCTTGGTCAACAAGCTTACACATAACTTCAAACTGAACGATGTTATAATTTTTCGGGGCGACAAATGTGCAATAGTAGGCATTGTAAAGGAAATTGACAAAGATAGGGATGGAGTTATTGTGAGCAGAAAGAACGAAGAAGATGTATTTGTTCCAGAAGACAAGGTAATCGGCAAAGCGTTTTTCCTTTATTCTTATTCTCTATAGCCACTGGTAATTCTACCCAGGGGCATATTTCAGGAATATGCAGTGAAAAAAGCAAACCAAGATGGCCCCGCCTGTGCAAGCTACGATATGTTTGACAATTTCCAGCACCGAGGCCGACAGCTTTGCAAACTCATCCGCCAAGTCAGCGGTGGATTATAGGAATATCTTTACCCGTAAGCCGGAAAACAAAAAAACCTGCAAAAAAGCTAATCGGCCCATTCTGTCATTACTGAACTCAGAATAAGCCAATCTGTCTTATCAACTCAGTCAGCGGCGATTTTCCCGGCAATCCTTCGTAAAGTCACCCCTTAAATCTGTCGATTTCCAGAACAATAAAGCACAAGGTTTCTGAGGTATTAAAAATGGACAGGAACAACGAGCGAAGAAGTGAGCAAAGACTGCGTTATTATTGGCCCATCTGGTTCGCCGAGGACTTTGACGAGGCACTTTCACAGGGCCAGATGCTTGATATTTCCAGCAGGGGAGCGGCGTTTACCTGCCACGCCGACGACACTTGTCCCTACCTCGGCCAGGAAATAACCGCTCGTTTTAGTGTCCCGCGTTTCGGCCCCGACGACTCCTTCGATATGGCAAACTTCACCCGCTCCGCTCATATCTGCCGCGTCGAAGAAGTAAATGCCTTCTTACGCCGTGTTGCAGTTCAGTTCGCCGAGCCGCTGCCCTTCAAACCCGGCGAACAAGCCGATAACAAAACCGAATCTGAAGCACAGCAAGAGCTTGATTCCCTGACGATATAATTGATTATTGAGCTCCGTCTCACCGCCCTCCGTCATCTGCCCTCTGTCCTCTGTCTCCTAACGCTGGTCGTGCGGGACCATAACCGTGGCTCTTGCCACAGTAACATTTCCGGAATCATCGACCGCCTGATAAGTTATAGTGTAAATCCTGCCGCTGCCGCTTCCACTGCGTTCAGCCCTTAGATAGATAGACCCATCATCGCCTATTTGAATATTTAGAGTTGTATGCCCATCGCCTTTTGTATCGTTGCCTTCGTTCATCGTGATGCTTACCAGCGAAACCTCCGGGGAAGCGTCGCAGATGTCGCTTGCCGTCCAGGAAGGCGTAATCAGGACCATCTTATGATTCGCCGGCCACAGCGTATCAGGTGTAACAGATAGAGTAAATTCTGGCGGTGTAGTATCCTGAACAATAATCGTAACCTCGTTGGTATCAAACGCCCCGGCTCTATCGATTACCTCGAGCACAATAATATGTTCGCCGAGCGGCAGGTTGCAGTCTATAATCTCCCCGCTCGCAAGGAAATCCTCAAAGTTCGGGTTACAAGCGTCAACCTTATACCAATCGAAATGGGCTATATCGTCATTCGTCCCCGGCGCCGAATCCGCATCACTCGAGCCGGAACCATCTAATGTAACCCTTGCTCCAAAGGTGCCTTCTGCCTCGACTATTCTGTCACCACCCACTATACAGGCAACAGGAGCGGTGTTGGGGTATTCATAGGCACCCATATCGATTCGCCCGCCGATTACGCGCGGCTTACCGTCGAGGTCTGTCTCGTTAGGCTCGGCTACATAATCCGGGTCGCCGGCGTTTATGCAAGGCGAATCCGGCAGCAGATGATAATCACCATTATTCGCATCAACAAAACACGGGTCGGCATCAATATTACTTTCACCTAGCCAGCCACTCTGCACATCACTGTAAGTGATTATGATTGTCGAACTGTCGTTGTTCCATATTTCACCACCGCCGTTCCAGAGAATACAGTTAGTTATTTGAACATTGCTCGGGCGAGGCTCCACTTGCCAAGAATCACAAGCCAGAGCATTTCCATTGGATGCGTTATTACCAGCCATGGTGCAATTGACCATTGTCGGGCTACTGCCGTCACTGTATATGGCACCTCCGGAGTTAGCTAAGTTTTCACTGAATATGCAATTAATTATTGTGGGGTTACCAAAATATTCATTGGCAATACCACCGCCGTTTCCTGCCGCCGAGTTCTTACTGAACGTACAATGGGCCAACTTAGAGTTACTGTGTCTGTCAAATAGTCCTCCTCCAGCAAAAGACGCTGAGTTCTCACTGAACGCACACTGAGTCAGAACTGGGCTGTTGCTATACCAATTGCCCATACCGCCGCCTGAATTAGCCGAGTTCTTTATAAATGTGCAGTTGGCTAGCGTTGGGCTGCTCTCATCGTTACAGATCCCTCCACCCCATGCATTGGCCAGATTCTCACTAAATGTGCAGTTGGCCAGCACGGGACAACTCGCTTTGTCGTTGGCCATGCCGCCACCGTTCCCAGCCAGATTCCTACTAAATGTGCAATTCCGCAAAATGGGACTGCTGTTATCTAGGTTCATCATCCCACCTCCAATACCTGCTGAATTGTTGGTGAACATGCAGCGGGTCAGCACTGGGTTGCTATCCCATCTATTGTGCATCCCACCACCACCTTCCCCACCTGCTGAATTCACGCTGAACGTACAGTAAGTCACAACCGGACTGCTATTAACCCTGTTGGCTATACCGCCGCCTCCCCTATTTGCAGAATTACCCCTAAAAGAGCATTTTGTTAGCATGGGGTTGCTGTATTCCACATCGTATATACCTCCGCCATACCAGTGTGCCGAGTTATTGCTGAATGTGCAGTTGGTAAGCTCAGGACTGCTATTCCAGTTGTACAGCCCACCCCCATCATATTCTGCTGAGTTTCTGCTGAAGGTACAGTTGATGATGGTAGGTTCGCTACCATTGCTACAGTAGATGCCTCCACCATATTTAGCGTAACCATTGGTAATAGCAAACCCATTCAAAACCGAAATGCTAGTTTCGGCCCTGTGGAAGTAGAAACCCCGGTGAGGTTCGGTTGTTGTGCCGTTGCAGTCTATAATTGTCGCCGCAACGACATTGGGGTCATTTGGATCGATGCTCCGAACGGTGATGGCCTTACCGAAAAAGTCAATATCCCTATTGTCGTCTCCTGTGTATGTACCAGGCTGAAGCTCGATAGTATCGCCATCGTTAGAATCATCGATTGCCGCCTGAATATTGTCAAAATCCGCAGGCCCATCGTCATCAACGGTGATAATTCGCCCCGCAGCCGTGCCCAACATCCACAGCAAAAATACTGACATTACCAGCCACACATTCAGATTTTTTCTCGTTTTCATTTTTTTGCCCTTTCAATAGGCCTGACACGTTCGGGATATATAAGCTAATAACTTTAGAAAGCAGGGCCGGTATGAAGCGGGCGTAATGTACGGCACCGGAATAGAGGCAATTTTTCCAACCCGCCTCCATATCCCAGCCAAACCACATGTTAATACAAAAGCACCTGCTTTTGCAAGGATTTTTTCTCAAAGAACAAATACCAATATCAGTGTTAATCCGGGTCTGTAAATTTTTTTAATTTATTTGTGTTTTTTGTACTACTCTGCGAAGTACTCGCTACGTAGCACGAGTGCCCTTTTGTGACTAATAAATTCCTCTAACGACATACGATATACGACATACGCAATACGAAATAAATCCGTGTCTAAAAAAAACCGGTCAGTTTGAGTTAATCTATGAAAAAATAGTTTTTCAGTGCCCCATAATTGTTTATAATGGCAGTAACTTATTTTTTGAGTAGTCCTGATTTTTCTCAAAAAAAATACTGACACTACAGAAATTAAACAGGAAAGGAGTTGAGATGAAAAGGTTACAATCGGCGAAGGCGTGGGAAATGTCTCGGCGGGACTTCCTCCAGACAATGGGCACCACTGCAGCGGGAATTTCGCTGACCTCCAGGAAGTTGCTTGCCGCTGCCGGGGCTTCTCCGAAGGCCGCCGGCCACCAAAAGAAAACCGCCACCATACGAGGGGCTTTTGTCTATCCGCCCACCGAGTCTCTAAGACAAGCCGGCTATTATAGCTGGCCGGGCTCAACCTTTGATGCTGAAGCGCGTCAAAAAAAGTATATGGACAGGATTAGAGCGATGGAGCGAAATCTGGGAATGCGTATCTTGATGGATGACAAACCGCTCGATGAGACGGCAAGTGTGACGCAGTTCATCAACGAAGTCAGGCAATCGAAGCCCGATGGATTGCTCCTTATACTATTCAAGAAGGGGCACTGGGGACATGTTACTCGTATCATTGAAGAGGTGGGCGTCCCAGCGGTCGTACTTACAACGTTAGGCATCCTCCTCGTTGGTCACATTAATCAGCTTCGCGAAAAGTCCGGCGTCTATCTCATAAATTCGCTGGACAATCTTGATGCCGTCGAAGAGGGGATGAATATGATTAGAACGGCCCGCTGGATGAAGGAGGGCTGCATTATCAACATCAGGGGCTCGCAGACTAAAGAAACAACGGTGCCCCATCTTGGCACGCGCGTACGAACCATTCCGCACGAGAGGTTTTACGAGGAATATAGGCGCACTGAAGTTACGGACGCAGTCAAAAAGCTCGCCCGGGCCTATCTGAAGAATGCCAAAGACGTAATCCAGCCAACCGAAGCCGATGTCCTCGAGGCCGCAAAAGCATATTTTGTCTTCAAACAAATCATCAAGGCAGAAAATGCCGATGCCGTGATGATGGATTGTTTACCGGGACTTAAAAGGCCGCATAAGCACGTCCCCCCTTGTATGGGCTTTATGAGTTTGAGGGACGAAGGCATCGCCGCCGGCTGTCAATCTGACCTGAGCGCAACGCTGACCTTGATGTTGGTGCAGGAACTCTTTGACAAGCCGGGCTTTCAGCAGAACGCTTCTATGGAGACCGAGAAAAATCACTATTTCGGTGCGCATTGCACTTGTGCCTCGAAGTTGAAGGGTACAACCGCCCGACCCGAGCCATACATCTTAATGAACCACGCCGAGGCGGGCTGGGGCTGTGTCCCCCGGGTCCTCTGGCCTGTGGGAAAAGACGTTACTATGGCCCAGTACCGTCCAGGCGAAACGCCGCGGATGCACATTTACAGTGGCAAAGTGGTGGGATGCCCACCCGTACCCGCCACCGGAGGCTGCCGAACAAATATAGAGATGACCATTAACGAGGTGGATGACGTTTGTGATGTAAAGGGTATGCATCAGGTTATATTCTATGGCAGCTACGCCAAACAACTGCGGACCTTCTGTCAACTGTACGGCATTGAGGTCGACACTTAGAGCTTATCCGAATAACCGGGTCGTTATGAGGCCGAGCGAAAAGTTCGAGGCCAAGGCGGCAGGCCAAAAATGCTCGGAGGCGCGGTTTTCTCCACGTTGAGAACGTTTTTGGCTGACAACGCAGGCATCGGGCTTTGCAGCCGGCCGCAATAGAGCGGGTTATTTGGATAGGCTCTTAATAGCGCCGGTTGTTTGTAATAGAACGCTATCTTCCGGATAATCTCGAGTTGTGTCGTTGGCAAACCAATACCAGGCAGCCGAGACCCAGCAGACCTATTGTTGCCGGCTCAGGCATTGGTGTAACATAGACACCGTCGATATTGGTGTTGTTGCTGAAGAGACCTTCGGCGAAGTATAAAGTCGCACTGTATGTTGTCGGATTGTACTCGATGAGGTCGCCGTCTCCGAAGCTCAGCCCGCCGAGCGTCGCCGCGCCGCCGGTTGACAGAACAATGTTGCCGCTCTCGAGGATATGTACCGCATCGATGTCTTCATCGGCGGAAAACAAACTTTCGTCGAAGAATAATGTTGCCGTATCTGTTGTCGGGTTATACTCGATAAGGTCGCCGTCTCCGAAGCTGAGCCCCCCCAGTGTTGCCCCGTCGATTGTTGAAAGGATAATGTTACCGTTGGCAAGGATGTGCACCGCATCGATGTCTTCATCGCTGCCGAACAGGCCTTCGCTGAAGAACAATGTTCCGCTGCCGGTTGTCGGGTTGTACTCGATAAGGTCGCCGTCCCCGAAGCCCAGCCCGCCCAGTGTTGCGCCACCCTCGGCTGAAAGAATAATGTTACCGTTGTCGAGGATATGTGCTGCGTCGATGTCTTCGTCTCCCCCGAACAGGTTTTCGTCGAAGTACAATGTTGCGGTGTCGGTTGCCGGGTCATACTCGGCCGCGTCACCGTCGTAAAAGCTGAGCCCCCCAAGTGTTTCCGTTGCGTCGGTCGAGAGGATGATGGTTGCGTTAACCGGCCCGGCAGCCGATGCAACCAGAATCAGCACCGCCCCAAGAATCATTAGTGCCTTTTTAAGATTGAATCTCGGCTCTTGTTGTATTTCAGAAACACATGGATTCAATTGGCCTTTTGCTTTGCGCCCCTGGCATTCACGTTCTACTTGGCGCCGAATTTTGTAGGCACAGTCTCGCATCACCCCCAGGAGTATCCCACAGACGTTGTCATT